>JAOZRY010000127.1 GCA_029939965.1 Bacteroidales bacterium
CTGACGAAGCCCAATGGTATCAACAATAAAAACCAGACACATGAGAATATTTGTTGATTCGGGTATATTGGTAGAATATCAAAAAGGAAATAATGTTGATTTTTACGAGGAGCTAATCCTACGTGAGGAGATAACTTTATTTGTTAATCAGGTTGTTATCAGTGAATTTTTGTATTATTTTATTGCCCTATCTGCCAATAAATCGCCGATGAGCGTGAAGGAAGCCGGGCAAATCGCCAATAGTTTTGGAGAACGAAATCCACTTGAGATGCTCCCCGGATTTATTCATTTAGGGCACAATAACGAGATAGCGGAAAAAGGATTTGAGTTCATGAAGAAATATAACTTGTTACCAAATGACGCATTAATCCTGGCTTCTTGTGTAAACAATCAAATCAAACGACTTGCAACTTTTGATTCCGACTTTAATATCCCATGTGAAGAATTAGGGATTAAAATAATACAAAAAATTGATGATCTGAAAAGTGATGGTTTAAAGTAAAATGCAGCCTTCATCCTCTGCTTCCAACCAATATTAATCTACGCAAATCAGGGAAACCCGAGCCTGTACAATTCGGGCAAGTGTGGCCATATTTTCAAGAGCGTGAATTTGACCAACATTGTATAAATAAACTGCGGCAGGGTTGAGACAGATTGCTTCGGTCGTGCCTCCCTCGCAAAATCCTCTCAACTAATAAATATCAGTAACCGGAGAGTAGATGAAAAATAGACAAAACATAATTCCGGGCATACAAGGCTGATTGTAAACACATTTATTTCTTACATTTCAAATTGTATATGAAATAAAATGAAGACAAAATCACAATTATAAACAGGATAAAAAAAGGTTGAAACCCAAATTGATTAATAATCCAGCCGGCCAACAACGGAAAGAGTGCCGGCAGTATATTCCCCGCTCCTGCTATTCCGGTATAAAGTGCCCGGTTTGTTGTTCCTGAAATTTCGAGTAGCACCCCATTCATGGTTACACTGTAGGAAGCAAAGATAATACCCCCGGTAAAAAAGATGAAATAAAAAGGCGGAAGGCCGGGAAACGAAATCATAATGAGCGGCAGGACAAGAGATAAACCGGCATTAAAATAAAGAAGATAGCGGTATTTATATTTCCCTTTTAGCGAAAAAAGTAACAAGCCTGTAAGAACACCTCCAAGCACCTTAAACAGCAGGTAATTGCCGGTGTCCCCGTTTTGGGTATCAAAAAATTCTTTGGAATATAAAACTACAAATGGTAAAAATGTGATGGCGATGCCCTGGGTGTTGATGAAACCCAGGAAGTAAGCCAATTTATTGTTTTGCTTCAACTCGTGCCTGATTAATCGAAAAAAATGTGCCGGGCTTTTTACCTGCATTTTTGAAGGCACAACCTCTTTCAAATTCCAAAAACCAAGCGAGGCAATTGCAAGAGCCACAAACCCTATGAAAAACATATAGGCGTAGTTAACAGGGTATCCGGCACTTGAAAGCACATATCGTGCAGCAAAAACAGAACTTAAAAGGATAGTGCCTGTAACTACCTGCTTAATAGAAAAGAACGATTTTCTGGATTCGGTAAGAAGTGATTTGCCAAGTATATCGGTATAGCTAATATTGGCAAAAGCCCCGCCCACCGAAAAAATTGTGATGATGAGAAAAATCAATATGATTTCGTAATTCCCCTGAAACATGGACGAATAATACAGAATGGCTGCCAGCACAAGGAGTGCTACAATCCGGGAGTTTATTCCGAGTAGCAGAAAACCCTTTTTATAGGAATAATTGCTAATGAAGGGGGCGAAAATCAATTGTGTGAAACTCGACCCTCCCAGCATAATGGCAGTAAGTATGCCAACATGAATGGCCGTACCCCCGGCATCTACCATCATTGCCGGGATGATGGTATCAACATCAATAAAATTTTGGGCTATTGCCAAAAATCCGGCATGCCAAAGCAGGGAATGAAAATTGCGTTTTGATATGGGGGGTGTTACTTTCAATTAGTAAATCATCATTAATGGTGAGTGGCAAAAGTAGTAATAAATGAAAGGTGACGGATGACCGGTGAGGGTGACAGGTGATGTTTTGGCGAAGGCAGGGCGGACTGGTCTGCCGCTATGACGTTTCCAAGTCCTTCGGACGTTGGAAAGTCGGAGCAAAACTTTCCAACGTCCGAAGGACTTGGAAACGTTACATGGGTACAAAAAAACCTAACAGATTTTTATGGCATAGCCACCAGTCATAGCACTCAAACTCTCCTTCTTTTGCTTTTTCAAGTCTCTCTTTTGCAATTTTAACATCAGTGGCAGGAGGAATTATTACACGGTCTTTTAGTATTTCATTATTTGGCCAATTGGCTGGCATAGCAACTTTATTATTGTCAGAAATCTGCATTGCTTCAACCACCCTTATTTAATTTACTGATAATCCCTTCGGCAACTTTAACAATAATAGCCTTTGTAGGAGCAGCAGTTAATAAAGGATGCGTCCCGATTTGAAATGAAATTAATTCGTAAACAGTAACTGATTTCTGGATCGCCAGGCTGATTATATTAATAATTTCACCTGCTGATTTTCCACCCCATACTTCTCCTCCTATAATCGACCCATCGTAGGAAGATGCATAAAGTTTAATTGTTAAAGGGGATGTGCTTTCAAAGGAGCCAGGATGGGTATCAAAATCGCTGAAAGTTGAAGAAACAAACTGAATGTTCGCATCTTTTGCATTACTATCGTTTACACCGGCCGCTGCCATTGCAATACCATTTATCTCCGTGGAAAATACGGCAAGTGTCCCTGAAAATGATTTCCTCATCCTAATACCAAAAAGGTTGTGCCCAAGCACACGGGCTTCAGCAGTTGCCGTTGATGCCAGCATAACATGATCCATTCGTCCGGTCATAAAGCCGATAGTTTGGGAACAATCGCCAACGGCACAAATATCTTCTTCTTTGGTACGCTCATAATTATCAACTATTATTGCCCCCATTTTATTTACATCCAAACCTGCCTGTATTGCTAAACCGGTATTTGGTTTGTAACCAATAGCCATGATTACAGCATCGCACTTAATATCTTCACCAGTGCTTAATATAACAGATGAGGCGTTACCATTTTGACCTGTAATTTTTTCAACCCTTACAGAGGTTAAAACCTTTACTTCGGTATCCGAAAGGGCTTTTGTTGCAACCTTACTGAGTTCTTTTGAAAATGCTTTCGAAAAACAATATGGTTCACTTTCAACTAAGGTAACTTTCTTGTCGGGGTGTAGGGCAAGTTGTTCGGCAACCTCGGCCCCAATAAAACCCCCACCTATAACTACAATATTTTTTTTAGCTTTTAATTCTTCAAATATTTGTTTAATGTAATTATAACTTTTCCTAATATAATAAACATTTCCGAGGTCGTAACCCTGAATAAAATCAGGGACAATAACTTTTGAGCCGGTTGCAAAAACTAATTTTTCAAAACCATATTCTTTCCCTGATTTTGTCTTTAATGATTTGTCTGTCAAATTAACGTCAACTACACTATCGGCTTTTACTTCTCCGCCCAGATCAACAAATGGCTTTGGCCCCATCACATTTTTTTCCACATCATTTAGCTTATGAAAAATATAAGGTATCCCGCAGGGGACTAAACCCTTTTCTTCTTCTTTAAGCATTAATATTGATTTACCGGGGTAAGCTTTTTTTGCAGTTACACCTGTGATTATGCCGGCAGGGCCGGCTCCAATAATTATTACATCGTACTTTTTCATATAATTATAGTTTAAAAATATCTAGGAATTTGGAATCGATTTTCGTGTCAACAATTCCTTCTTTTATTAAAATATTAAAATAACCGGATACCTTATCAATTAATTTATCACCATCAACATATTCGAATTTAACCCTGTTAAGAAAAAGTTCAACACTGTCAACAGGTTGGCGCATCATGTCGAATGATAATTTTGCCGACTCATGTCTGTTGTTGTTTACCCAGTTTATTGCTTCTTTTAATTCTTCAAGAAATACCCGGGTTAATTCAGGATACTTTCTAACAAACTCACCTTTTAGCACAATACCGGCATTGGGGAAACTCCCAAAGCCCTTATTTATGTCGTTCCAAATTTCGTTGTATGAAATAATGGAAATATCAACCCCCATTTTTTCCATAGTTTTTATTGCATAGCTTGCTTCCGGCTCGCGCAAAATTACCGTATCGGCCTGTCCCATTACAAAATCCCTCAATATTTGTTCGGGCCTGCCAAAAGGTTGTCCGTAAACAAAATTAAAATCATCAGTGTTAAGCCCTTTTGCTTTAATGAGATATTTGGTGATTTTGGCCGGAGGGGCTTCTTCAAAGAGTGGCGTATTTATTTGTTTTCCTTTTATATCTTCAAGATTTGTGGCTTTATAACCTCTTGTTAAAATGTAGAAATTATCCCATACGAACATTGCAGGGATTTTAATATCGCTGTCTTTAAGTTTGGCTGAAGTAATTAAAGCAGAAAAACTGATATCTGCTTTCCCGTTTACAATCCATCCCAAATGTTTTTCGGTTTCTTCCCAAACTTTAAGCTCCTTGATGTTGATTGATTTGCGGATTTTTTCAGACTGCAACAACCTCATCATCACAGGATAGGCTACCGGGGTAGCTGATTGAATAACCACAGATGGCTTATCAGAATCCTTAATATTTTGTTCAACTGAAGATACCTTTTTATGAAAATATATCCACACTTCGCCCGGTCCTTTTTCTTCGCTCAGGCTTTCGTATCCCATTTCGTTAAGCATATTGATCATTGGAATGGGGTTAAACCTTTGGATGAGGGTAAACCCGCTATCTTCTTCAATTTCATAAGATTTTTTAATTATGATGTCGAATGGGTCGGTTTGCATTGTTCTTACATCCAAAATCTCAAAATCATCCTTTCTTTCTTTCCAGTCAAGCTTTTCTTCTATAGGTTTTGGATTAAAGATAGAAAGCCGGTATTCCCTGTTTTTCTCAATATTCAATTTCAAGCCCAGTCCATCCACAGTTTTTAGTAATTCAACCGGTTTCTCAACCGAAATGATAACCAGGTTTTCCTGTGGTTTGAGCTTAGATACTTTTTCGATAATTTCGGTAATAACATCAAAATTGTAAATATATCGCTCGCTGCTCTCTTTCCATGTAATTTCTTCGCCAACAATTCCTTTATCCTCTTTATTTGCCGAAATACACTCCGGCATTTTCGCGATTAGTTTATCTTCAATCCCTAATTCATGGTTCAGGGTATGGAGTATTTCGCAAACCGATAATCCTGATAACCTTGCAGCATCTTTGAAAGTAGCAAAGCGGGCAATGGTGTTGTACATCGCCGGGTTTTGGAGTTTTTTGAATTTTGGCGAAAGATCGGTCAGCACAGGCTTTAGCTGCGGATAAGCATCTAAAGTTGTTTTTATGATTGCATTTGAAAGTATGGGTTCAATTTCGATGGCCGGGCTTTTATTTTCTTCAACTGCAACAACATCTTCAACAGAGATAGCCTCTACCGGGCAAACTTCCATTGCCTCCTCACATTTGGTTTCTTCATCAGGGCTTGATGGCTGTTTTTTAAGATATGCAATATTGTGGTCGTTTATATCAAAATTTACATCAGCTACTTCAACACATGCCCTGCAGCCAATACATTCGTCCGATACTGTAAACTGTTTTTTTACCATGATTAAAACTTTTTTAAAGAATTATTCCTGTAGTTTTCATAAGCTTCTTTGACGGTCATTTCGCCGGCACCGACGAATACTTGTATCCCCGTTTTTTGTAAAACTGTTGCTGCGTTTCCACCCGGGCCATTTCCGGTAACAAGGACATCGGGGTTGAACTCAAATAATTTTTGGGCTGTTTTTGGCCCTGCACCGTGCGCATCATTAGCTGAATCACGGTTATCGTAATGAGATAATTCATCTTTATCTTCATCGTAAACCAGAAAAAACTCTGTTCTTCCAAATCTTGGATCCATAGCCGAATCCCATTCTGTACCTTTTGTTGTGAATGCTATTTTCATTGTTTATAATTTAGTATTTAGTTTAATTAAATGCTTATTGATGTCATGAAAATCAGTATGGGTGACGGTCTGTTTTTTTTACACCAAACCCAATGCACTGTGCCTTTTCATTTTATCAACCCGGTACGGGTTGTGGTATTGTAGTATAACATTTGCCAATATGATAACCAAAACCCGGTACGGGTTTCGCAATAAATGGCATTTCCCTTTAAAATGATTTCACTACCAAATAGCTCACCTCATACTGAGTTGTTGGGGTACGCCTTCTATCACTATAACTACAATACCAAAACTCATACTGAGTTTATAAATCTTAACACACTGATTTGTTAACAAAATTTCAATAGCTACAAAACTTGTCCGTTTGGATGGATTTGCAGCTATTATTTATTACTAACAATTTGTTTTATTCTATTCCAACTATCTGTAATTAATTCTTTTAAATGGCCATTCGAATATTCAACTATTGTCTGCCCGTTTGTCATGGCTTTGGTAAAATCTTCATCGTATGGCAAATTAGCAATGTGGGTAATGTTTTCTTTATTCAGAAATTCTACAATTTCAGAGGTTACATTTTTATTGATATCCGATTTGTTTATAATACAACCGGCTTTAATCTTAAACTTATGAACCAGCTCATATACCCTTTTCAAATCGTGTAACCCTGAAACTGATGGTTCGGTTACCAACACTACAAAACTGGCACCCGAAAGTGATGATACCACAGGGCATCCTACTCCGGGTGAACCATCAACGATGACTATGTTTTTTTTCTCCTCCACAGCAATCTCTTTAGCCTTACTTTTGACCCTGGCAACCAGTTTTCCGGAATTATCTGCGCCAATCCCCAGCCTGGCGTGTACCATAATACTACCGGTTTTAATATTTGAGATATACGACTTGCCCACGTTAAGGCTTTTGTTTACAATGGCTTTGGTGGGGCAAACACGTGCACAGTATCCACAACCCTCGCAACTTAAAGGGTCAACAATGTATTGATTGTTGATGATTGGGATGGCATCGAACCGGCATACATCAGCGCATTTTCCGCAGCGGATGCACTCATACTGATTAATATATGCCAGCTCACCACTATAAAAATCTTCTGAATCCTTAAAATCGGGTTTCAATAATAGATGCATATCAGCAGCATCCACATCACAATCGGCAACTATAACATCCTTGCCTCCGAGATATGCAAACGAAGCAGTTAAAGATGTTTTTCCCGTGCCACCTTTCCCTGATATAACTACAATTTCTTTCATCTTTTTTTTAATCAAAAGCTGCCAACTTTAAATTTCAGCAGCAACTGCAATGATTTTATTCTTCTTGAAATAATATATATACTTAAACTTATTATGATAAAACTAATCGCCTGAAATCCTAATGAATACATGATGGATGTGAAAATTGTATTTCCCTTATCATAAAAATAAACCGCAAAAGCAACCGAAATGAAAAGCCACAGAACAGAGAAAAATACAAATAAAACACCCATCAACCCCATGATCAATGCATAATTTTTTGCATCCTTTTTAGCTGCCGCAACCATTTCATTTATCAGGAATTTTGCAACTATTTTCATCGGGATTTTAAAAATATCCTTCAGAAATGTTATGAA
>JAOZRY010000753.1 GCA_029939965.1 Bacteroidales bacterium
TAATTAATCTCCGTTTTCCATTACCATAAGTGGCTTGCTGCCATCTACCATATTTCCGGTCTTCACATTTACTTTCTCAATTTTTCCGTCTTTGGGAGCTTTAATATTATTTTCCATTTTCATGGCTTCAACAATCAAAAGTACATTACCTTTTTTTACCTCATCGCCGGGTTTTACATTTACTTTTACAACCTTGCCGGGCATTGGTGTAAAAATCAATCCATCTCCACCACCATCGGGGCTGTCGATTCCTGTGTAAACATCCTCTTTTATTAATAAATCATCGCGATGAATAATAAAAATGTGGCCGTTAACACTCACGAAAGCATTTCCGAAATTGTCGTGTGAAATATCTGCTCTGAAAATCCCCTCTTTGGCTTTTACTGTAATTTTGTTTTCGCTCAAATGTGGGATTTCAACAATGTAACTTTGCTCACCAATAATCACTTTCGATAACCCTTTCTTTTCGGGATAAACCAAAATTTCATAATCCTGTTCATCCATTTTGAGTTTAAACTCGGTTACATCGCGCCAGTAGCCAATGTTTTGCCAAATGTTAGTTTTACCTTTACTTTCCTTAAATTTTAAATAAAAAAGAACATAAGATGCCAAAGGTCCATTGGTGCTAATTTTACCACGCTTGTCTTCAGATTTCTGAACTAATTCGTTTAGATGCTCATCACAAAATTTTGTGGAAATGGTATTGCTAACATAGTTTTCTTCCTGTAAAAGCTCTATTAAAAAACGCACATTGGTTTTAATGCCGTGAATGATATAATCTTTTAACACATCAATCATTTTTTTGCGTGCATGTTCGCGGCTGTCTTCCCACACAATAACTTTCGAAATCATGGGATCGTAAAAACTATGGATTGTTGCGGCCTTGTTGGTACAGGCATCTATACGCACACGATGGCTTTCGGGTTCGCGGTAAAAAATCATCTGCCCCGGTGAAGGGAGGAATTTATTTGCAGGATCTTCGGCATACACCCTGCATTCGATGGCGTGTCCGTTTTGCTTAATCTCTTCCTGCGAAAAACTTAATGGGTTTCCGGCTGCAACTGAAATTTGTTCCTGAACAAGATCAATTCCTGTAACCATTTCTGTTACCGGGTGCTCAACCTGGATGCGGGTATTCATCTCTAAGAAATAAAAATTCATATCCTTATCCACCAAAAACTCGATGGTTCCTGCATTGTTGTACCCTATCGCTTTTGTGATTTTAACCGCAGCTTCACCCATTTTACGCCTCACTTCATCGTTAAGGGTTGGGGAGGGAGATTCTTCGATAATTTTTTGATACCGACGCTGGATGGAACATTCGCGCTCAAAAAGGTGAACAGCGTTTCCATGTTTGTCGCCCATCACCTGAATTTCGATGTGCCGGGGTTCTTCCACATATTTTTCTACAAACACGGTTCCATCGCCAAAATATGATTTTGCTTCCCTTTGAGTGGTTTCGATAATTTCGGGTAGGTCTGCAAGATCATGGACAATGCGCATGCCTTTTCCCCCACCACCGGCAGCAGCTTTTACCAAAATTGGAAGTGGGATTTTTCCGGCTTCGGCAATCAATTGTTCAGCATCGCCGGTTACACCCTGGGTTGTAGGAACTTTTAGCTTTTTCACAAACTCACGCGATTCAATTTTGTTTCCCATTAGTTTGATAGCCCTGGTATTGGGCCCGATGAATACAATGCCTGATTTTTCGCAGGCTTCCACCAGAGTCGAATTTTCGGACAGGAAACCATATCCGGGGTGGATAGCATCAGCTCCGGTTTCACGGGCAATTTCCATAATCTTCTCCACATTTAAATATGTGTCGGCAAGCTCCTGTTCGCCGAGGCAGTATGCCTCATCGGCAAAAGAAACATGCCACGAATCTTGGTCAACCTCAGCGTAAACAGCAACGGTACGTATGTTGAGTGCTTTTGCCGCACGCATTACGCGAATAGCAATTTCGCCACGGTTGGCAATTAGTATTTTATCGAAAAGTATTGCTCTGGTTTTCATTAGATGTTAGAATTTAGATGTTAGAATTTAGAGGTTAGATGTTAGAGGTTAGA
>JAOZRY010000128.1 GCA_029939965.1 Bacteroidales bacterium
TCCCGGCACTGCACTATTTTACCATTGGTGTTACCGATAACATCAGGCAAATTGCAGGGAAGGTGTTTTAGGGGGGATATTGCCACAGATTGTTTTGGGGAAATTGCCACAGATTGCACAGATTTGCACAGATTATATTGCCTGGGAAAATGCCACACCTGCCAGACTGGGACAGGCGGGGATTTTAAATATTATTTATTTTACGTTGTGGGAAGATATTAGTTTACAATTAGTTTATCTGTTATCACCCTTTTTTCTTCGGTTGCCGCCCTGATAATATAAATGCCCCTGAGTAGCTGTGATACGTCAATTTTAATCATTGGGTTATTTTGCTGTTTCAAAAGTTGTAATACCCTCTTACCTTTTACATCGAAAAGCGATATTTCGGAAATACGATGTTCGTTAATTATTTCTACAAGGTTCTTTGATGGATTTGGGATTATTTTTAGTTTTTCTTCCTGTGGCTTGATATCATCGATTGCGGTATTATCCACAAAATAGGTAAAATCACTATAAAGTAATCGTGCAGCCGGAAGCCATTCCTTTCGTGCTGTATCATAATTTACCCGATACATCTCCTCCAAAGCACCATGGTAAAAATACCACCTGCACGAATCATCGTAATTAAGTAACCAGGGCTCGTTGATGTAATTTTTTAAGGAATCTGTGTATCTTCGTTTGCGGTTATCGTGGTAATGAATGTTTGTTAAGGAACGGCTAAAAAACCACTGACTACTGGCATCATCCCACGCGTATGTATTCACGTACCTGTCTTTTAGACCGGGGGTTGGGTACTCCATGTAATCTTTTAAGTAGGCATACCATTCAACACCCGTCCACCAATTTAGAGTTCTTTGTTTAATCTGGTTTTTGTAATTGTTTGGATAATTATTGTAAGACTCCCATTCGATATCGGTAAATTTCATTACATTAATCCATTCTTGGGCAGGGATGTCCCATCGTTGCCATTCCGATTCATAATAAGAGCCATCTGCATTTAGCAAAAAGAAAGCGCGTACATCCGGAACCCACTTGTTGATTTCTGTATTCCACAAAAAATTTTGCTGTTCATCAATATATTCATCAGGATTGTAATGGTATTGCCAATGGTGTCCATAAATCGTATCCCAAACTTCATCACTAAATCTTTTAATAACTATAATCATTATTTCGTTAGTGTCAACATATGAATCAATCCTTGCAATGGAATCATACCATTTTCCGGTTTGGGTATCCAGGCCTTGTAGCATTAGTTCAGAGATATTCCCAAATTGATCGTAGCTTTTTAAGGCCCTATAATCTATTTTCCACCTTGTAGCAGTAGTATCATAAAACTGATAGGTTTCGCAAATAGATCTTGAGTGATCATCATATTGGTAATAGACCAGAAATAGAGAATCATTAGTAAACGAATGCATTGTGGTTATTGTTGATATTTCATTTGGGCCATTATAAGTTGCCAATAGATATTTTGGTTGCATTTCCAATATTTCCCCATTCCAAAGGTAAGTTTCCTGGCGCTTTGGGAGCCATACTGTATCTGATCTTCCGGCATATTGTGGTTTGTAATCTTTTAACGAAAATGGCATGGTGGGTAAAAGTTGTGGGGCACTATTGCATTTCGTGATTGATCCCTGTGGGAATATTGGTACCGTTAGTAAAAAACCAACAGCAACAGCCCAGTGTTTCAGCTTAATCATGTCTTTGTTTTTTTATTGGACAAATTTCTAATTGAAAAAGGCCTGTGGCAGTTTATTGCCACAGGCTTCGTTTAGTTTTAATCCGGTATTGCTTCTTCGTAAATGTAAACCGGGCTTAATTGCATGTTAGGCGTGATTATAACTCCGCCCGTTATATCCATTACCACTTCACCGGTGCACTTTATTGCGTCATATGCACAGTTTTGTACGGGTTTTGTATCGGTTTCCGCCCAAAGCTGAAGTGTAGCATTTCCAGGAGGGAATTGATCCTCCCAATAGATATAAACTATGAATGTACCTGCATTCATATAATTTTGAGTGTAGGATGAGCCAATGGTTGAATGAACTCCGCCACATGTACCACTGCCAGGACAAACTGTTGGACTTGTAATAATTAATGGTACAATTTCTCCTTGCGATCTTGCTTCAATAGAGAATAAGATTAGTAGTGCTAATGTAAAAATAGAAAATATAATTTTCATAAAACTTGTTTTTTGATTCGCTTACTCATAATGCTTTTCGGCATCCGCACCAAACCTTTCCATGCCCACAGGGCTATAGTGCAGGCAAGGGCGCTTTGCCGTTTGCCTACTTTGTTTTGGAAGCGGGGTTTTGGCGAAACCACTCCCCGGCCGGCTTTTTACTCAACATCTTCAAATGCCGGTCTCTTTGTTTTTTGTTTATCTTTGCTGCCTGTACCTCCTTTGTTTGTTTAATAAATATGTCAGTAGTGTGTCTATTTAGAATTCAGCTTTGGGGGTACTTTTTTTATGCCCTGGGCTGAATGTAGGAGTTATAAAGTTATTACCCTCATCTGGTTTTGCAGCAGTAAATGTAATTTATCGGTATCAATTAACCATCAGCTTTTCCGAATACACATGTTTCTTACTACTAATAGCCCTAACGATGTATGTCCCCCTTGGAAGCTTTGAAATGTCAATTTTTATTTTGGGGATATTTTCTTGTTTTTCAAGTTGTGTCATTAATCTACCGTTTCCATCAAAAACAGATATTTTTTCAAACTGATGTTCGTTGATAATTTCAATGCTATTAGTTGCAGGGTTTGGAATTATTTTCAGGTCATGCGATTTCTGTAAAGTTTCATCCAAACCGGTATCATCAACAAAAGGGGTAAAATCGCTATAAAGCAACTTGGCGGCCGGAATCCATTCAGCCTGTGCTGTATCGTAGTTTACCCTGAACATCTCCTCCAACGCCCCCTTGTAAAAAAACCACCTGCATGAGTCATCATAGTTCAGTTTCATCTCTTCATGGATGCTGTTCCTGAGGGAATCGGTATATCTTCTTTTCCGGTTATCAGGGTAATGGCGGCTGATATAATAATGATTTTTGTACCATTCACTACTTGGGCCATCCCAGGCATAGGCATGTATAATTCTGTCATCAAGGCCTGGGCTAGGGTACTCCCAATCATCTTTTAGATAGGTGTACCATTCATCCCCAACCCACCACTGAAATACCCTATGTTTAGTTAGATTTTTGTAGTTATTAGGATATTTATTGTACGCTTCCCATTCCACATCGGTGTATTTTTGTGTATTTATCCATTCCTGGGTCGGTTGGTCCCATCTTTGCCATTCCGATTCGTACCAGGAGCCGTCATCGTTTAGCAAAAAAAACGCTTGCACATCATCCACCCACTCCTTTGTATCTGTATTCCACAGGTAGTTATTTTGTAAGTCAACATATCCTTCAGGAGTATAATGATAATCCCAATGATGAGCCCAAATTGTATCCCATTTTGGACTGATGTATTCTTTGATGATGGTTAGTATTATTTCATTGGTATCCACATAAGTATCCAGCCGTGCAATGGAATCATGCCATATTCCGGTTTGGGTATTAAGTCCCTGCAATAAAATCCTGTTTACGCAACCAAACCCGTCATAAGTCAGGATTGCCTTATAGTCTGTTTTCCAACCCATAAATACCGTATCGTAAATATAAAAAACTTGATCCGTTAACATCGATTGTTCATCATATTCGTAGGTGGCCATTAATAGTGAATCATTGGTGTTGGAATCCATGGTTATTAGTGTTGACATTTCATCGGGATTATTATAGAAAAGTAAATGATAAACCGGATTTATTTCAAGTTCTACTCCATTCCAGAGGTATATATCTTGTCTTTGTGGTAGCCATATTGTATCAGATATTGTTTCGCCCAGTGACTTATAATCTTTTAATGAAAAGGGTTGTTTTGTCAAAAGTTGCCTGCCATTACCAGAATTTGAATTTAATCCCTGTGGGAATATTGGTAACGACAACAATATGAAAATTGGAATAGCCCAGTACTTGTTTTTAATCATGATCTTGTGTTTTTTTTGATTATTGTATTTTTTTTTGGAGAAAACCTGCGACATAATAATGTCGCAGGTTCCTGCATTTCTGTAGGCTAAAATATTAATCCGGATTTTCTTCCTCGTAAATGTAAACCGGGGAAGTTGTAACAGAAGCAGAAAGGTTAAAATTATAGCCTATCTCTTCATAATCATCACCATAACAGTACATCTCCACATAAGCTGCATTTGGGACTTCTACCGTGTATGTGCGGGCCCAATAAAAAACAATAGCAGTACCAGGTGGTAAGGCCTGGTCCCAGCCAATGAATACATTGAAAATACCATTTCCATTAAAGTTTTGACTATTGGCAGGGCCAAGCACCGGATGGTCTGCCCCGCAAAAACCCTGTGCAGGGCAACATGCAGGATTGGTAATTGTAAGTGATGTTAAGCTTTCCTGTGCTTGTAATGCATTTATGTTTGCTATGAAAAAAAGAGCAGCAAAAACAAAAATTACTTTAATTAAAGTTTTCATTATTATTTCGTATTAAATAATCCTACTCGTAAGGCTTTTCGGTATCGCCCCGCAACCTTTCCAAAGCCTACCGGCCCTGGTGTAGGCGCCATCTTGTTAATGGTAATAACCTGCATGGTTTAAGGAGAGGGGTTTTGGTAAGGGCAACGGGATAATTAACCCCACACCCTAAACCTCCCCCGGCCGCACACCCTACTCAGCATTTTCATCAGCTTTATCCGTTCAATCCAGCGTCTAAAATTTTCTGCTTTATCCGTTCAATCCGTGCAAATCTGCGTCTGAAAATTTTGCTGCAACTTCAAATGCCGGCCTGTTGTTTATTTTGTTTATCTTTGCCGCCGTACCTCCTTTGTTTGGTTATTAAATATTACAGTGGTGTGTGTATTTGATTTTCAGCCTTGGGGGTACTTTTTTTATGCCCAAACTGAAATTATTATTAGCTAAAAAAATGGGTAAGGGCCAGGGCCTGTCATTTTATTGATTTTATGGGTTCATAAATTATAAAAATCAAAAGTATATAATATTATTTGTTTTTATAGGAAATATTTTTAGGGGGGCTAATTTATATGATTTATAAATAATGATATTGAAAAAATGGTTATAAACGTCCCTAAAATTATTGTTGGGCCTTTGCGTTACTAATATTAAGATTTTCAAGAAACCAAAAAGGTCCTACTACTAAAAAAACAAACCACTATGAAAAAAATTATTGTTATTTCAGGTTTTTTCCTTGTTTGCCTCCTTGCAACTTTTCCGCTGCAGCTTAAATCACAGGAAACTGTTAGTGATGAGTTACGTGTAAAAGAGTGGATAGACGGACAGACCATCACCGTTTTTAACCATCCAACAACCCGTGTGTTTGGCGAGACATACGATAAAAATTCCATGCGCAACTACCACATCCCTGTTACTAATATTGGATACAAAGATTTGGGGCAACTAAAGGGTGAAACCAGGGAAAAAGCAAAAGCAGAAAACTGGCCGGAAGAAAAACTCACCAAAGAGTTGCAAAACCTAAAATCGGGTGCAAAAGGCGGAAGGCTATATGTTTACATCGAGCGAGAGGATAATGACCGGGCACGGGCTAATTATTTTTTTGTGGTTTTTAGGGATAAAAATGATGATGAGTTTTACAGAAGCAATGTGGATAAAAACGTACCGGAATTTGGTGACTTTGGGTTTTGGTCCAATTATTTTGTTATCGATATCCCGGAGGAGGTTGAGTTCCCTTTTTTCGTGTATGTGAACGACCGTCACAGCAGCAATTTATCCGATGTTAAATTTGAGATCCTTGAATGATAAATTATAAAAAGAAGGCCACGAATGCACGAATTTTAGGATTTTGAATTTCTTTATCATTTTGGACATAGACGGTTTAGGTTAATGCCAGGCTATTCTAAACAGAAAAAACAGTATCCCAAATCAACATGAAACACATTCAATTATTATTCCTTGTACTGCTAACAGCCACAAATGGGTTTTCGCAATTCAACATTGAAGAAGAAAACTGTGAAGTAATTTCGATTGGGCAATTTCAGGAATTGGAAGGTTTTGGTGATATTATCAGTAAACTAAAAACAGAAAACCGCTTAACTATTTCAAATGCTTCTGCTATTAAATTGGTGAGTAGTGATAGTTATGTGGCTTTTGAGCAAACACCTGATTCTATTGTAAACCAACACGGAAAAATCGATGCAGATGATATTGAATTGATTTTACAAGTTACTGTCAATGAAAATAAATATCTTATCATTGTCACATTATATTCAAGTTTTGGCCATGCCTTCAAGTATGGATTATCGCAGAAAAATCTTGAACGGATTAAAAATATTGGGCATGTGACCTTGCCCCGGGTGGGGGTGATAAAGGTTGAAGGATGTAATGGCCCGACTGTTAACTTATCTGTAAGTAATTCACCCCGGGAAACCAATAAATGGATTAAATATTATTTGTTGGATTTAAGCTACAACACATTCACCAATACAAGAAATTGCAGGATAACTGATGCCGGCGAGGAGTGTAAGGAGATGGAGAAAGTTGAAATTTTCGGTGTTTATAGTTCACAATCATGTCCTATGCCCCCATTTGCAAAGGTAGAAACCGAGATATCAAATAATCGGATTTGTATCCGAAATATCTTACCACCGCGGCATAAGATGAATGAAAGTCATCTTGAAGTTTATGATTTATGGGATACAACAACAAAATATCGGGAGATTGAAAAAACAGATTTTGACTCAATTGCAAATTTCATTCTCAACTCAGGTTTACTTCAAATCAACTTTCATTATGCAAACCCAGAAACTGATGGGCCAATTGCTTTCAAAACAGGTGTCTGCTCCTATGGGTATGTGATTGAAACATCTTGGGGAGAGATAGAATTGCCGATTTCTGATAACCGGGATTATAATGTGCCGGACATAGTATCAGAATTTAACGGGTTATTTTATGATATTTTAGATAAATATTTTAATGAATATGAACCAGAATTCGATCTATATCTAAAACTGCGTGAAAAGTAGATTTCCGGTCCGGTTCAATTTTCCCCCGTTCGATATAAATATTATTCCAATATCAATTTTTCATACCGGATAAAACCACCTGTTTCAATTTTAATAATATAAATACCTTTTGGTAAATCGTTCAAATTGATTTTTGTGTTTCCCTCAACATCTGCATCAAACACTGTGTTTCCTGTCATGCCATATATGTTTACATGGTATAGGTTTGAAATATCAGGCACGTTAATTTCAAAAATCCCTGTGCCGGGATTTGGGAATATATTTATTTTACCCTCGGTTATACCGGAAATATTTGTAGGATCGAATAGGATTTCATTGATTGCCGACAATCCATTGTCCGTAAAAATCCCATTGATTGCCGATATGTACTGATCGTATTCCACACTTAGGTTATATTCCTTGTCTTCTGCCGGGCGATAAAGTTTAAAAGAAATATATTCATCCTGCATAAAGCCATCCTTTTCGGGGGTTGTGTTATCGTCGCCAAAAATGGTAATGACCTGGTTTTTGTTAATGTCGGTGATTTGTGTTAATCCGGCACAGTAGCCTTCGCGGGTGAATGCACCAATAAAATCAC
>JAOZRY010000129.1 GCA_029939965.1 Bacteroidales bacterium
CGGGGTTTTCAATAAATCGCAAATCACCATTTCGTTCGATGCATTCAGTAATTTTCTTTTTAAACTTCCAACAGGTCATTTGGCGTTTTTCTAATTTTCGTGAAAGGTCGTATGTAGAAATTTTTGGGGTGCTGCAAACCATATACGCAATTTCGAAAGCTTCGGTAAGATTTATTTTGCACCTGTGAAAAATTGTGTGTGCTGTGGCTGATTCGTCATGTTTACAGCGTGTACAACGATGAGAAAATGGGGTTTTTCCCTTGCAAAAATTGTTATGTCCGCATTTTTTACATATATAACCATCCTTCCACTTTTCGTTTGCCAAAAACTCAAGGCACTTCTCATCCGAAGAAAAGGCAGATTCAAATTCCAGTGGTTTAAGATGAATTAATAAGTTATTCATTTTATAATGCTTTCAAAAAATTAATGTGTGTCGGTTTAATAAAAAATATCTACAATAATTGTTATTTGAATTGATTTTGCAAAAATAGTTAAAAAGTGATACTAAAGCGATTTAATTAAAAACTTTGTTTATCTTTGCCGCGAAATTAGAATAACACAAACAACAAAACAATTAATAATTATGAAAAGAGTATTCATCGTATTTTTAACAGGAGTGTTTATCACGCTTACAGCAACAGCCTGTGGTACTGCAAATAGCGAAAACAACACATCGGCCACTTCAAACACCGACACCGAAGTGAATGCTAACGATTCGGAAAAAGCAGCTACAAAGCCCGAATATTTAACAGCCGAAACTTTTAAGCAAAAAATTTGGAATTACGAAAATAATCCTGAGGAGTGGGTTTACGAAGGAACAGAACCTGCCATTATCGATTTTTATGCTGACTGGTGTAAGCCCTGCAAAATGGTAGCCCCGATTCTGGATGAGATATCAAAGGAATATTCAGGGAAACTAAAGGTTTACAAAATCGACACCCAAAAAGAAAGAGAACTTGCATCAGTATTTCAGGTTTCAAGTATTCCGGCATTTTTGTACATCCCCGCAAAGGGTCAGCCCCAAATGGACAAAGGTTATAAGGACAAGGCTGCCTTCGAAAGAATTATTAAAGAAGTTTTATTAAACAAATAAATATCATTAATAAATTAATAAATCAGAAAATTAAAATGGAACATTTAACAAAAGAAACATTCTTAAACAAAGTTTTTAATTTCGAACAAAGCAAAGAGTGGAAGTTTCAAGGCGAACTCCCCTGCCTTATCGATTTTTATGCAGACTGGTGTCAGCCCTGTAAAATGGTAGCCCCAATCCTCGAAGAACTTGCCGAAGAATACAAAGGAAAAATCAACATTTACAAGATAGATACAGAAGATCAACAGGAATTATCTGCTGCATTTGGCATCAAAAGTATTCCTTCATTGCTTTTCTGCCCCATGGGCGAACAGCCTCAAATGGCTCAGGGAGCTTTACCAAAAGAAAGCATGAAGCAGGCGATTGAAGATGTGCTTTTAAAAATTAAAAAGGAAGAAGTTGTAACCAACTAATTTTTCTTTATAAGACTCTTAATTTGCAAAACCAGCCAACATGTTGTTTAAATTTTTTGTTGTCAGTTTCCCGCTTTACGGTTTCAATAATAAATCGTAAATCATAAATCGTAAATCGTAAATTGAATTAGGCTCTTGATAAAAAAGTGCAACAAATTGGATGTTGCACTTTTTTTTTTTGCATTAATCGTACTTTTGCAGCGAACAAACAAAAGATGATAAATGGAAGCAAAAAAACCGGTTTTACTTTCAACAGCTTATTTGCCACCTGTACATTATTTTATGGCCATGAAGTTAGCGGGGGAAGTTTACATCGAAAAACACGAAACTTACGCAAAACAAACTTACCGCAATCGCTGCGAAATTTATACTTCCAACGGCAAACTTGCGCTAACCATTCCGGTAAAAAAAGTAAACGGAAATCATACGGTTATTGATCAGGTGGAGGTATCAGATCAATACAATTGGCAGGTTTTGCATTGGAGAGCAATACATGCTGCTTACGCCAATTCGCCCTTCTTTTTATATTATAAAGATGATCTGAAGTTTTTTTATCAAAACAAATTTAATTCCCTCTTCGATTTTAATCAACAACTATTATCCGAAATAATTTCATTAATCGGTATAAATGTAAAAATATCCTATACTGAAGTTTTTGAAAAACAACCTGAGAATTGGATTGATTATCGGAATACGATTTCACCAAAAAAACTACCCACAGAATTTTACCTCAAACCCTATTATCAATCATTTAACGAAAAGCATGGCTTTATTTCCGGGCTAAGTATTTTGGATGTACTATTTAATATAGGTCCCGAAACCCAGGATATATTATCCTGAAATTATTTAATTTCAATTTAAAAACATTCTATATTAGGTTATTAAGTAATTCATTACTTTTTTTTATTTTACATTTGGTCTTTCAAAATTTATAACCATTCGTTTGAAATCCAAATCAAAATTAAATACTATGGCACTAAACAGAAGAGATTTTATTAAAAGTTCAGCAGTTGCTTCGGCAGCTACTGCAATAGGATTGAGCATTCCTGCCAACCTAAAGGCAATGGCCGCAGATGGTGAAGCAGACTGGAGATGGGACAAGGCTGTATGTCGTTTTTGTGGCACGGGGTGTGGGATAATGGTAGCTACAAAAGATGATAATATTGTGGCTGTAAAAGGTGATCCGGCTGCACCGGTCAACAGAGGGCTCAATTGCATTAAAGGATATTTTAATGCAAAAATCATGTATGGCGAAGACCGTTTAAAAACACCCCTGTTGCGTGTTGATAAAGACGGAAATTTTAGTAAGCAAGGTAAGTTTAAAGCAGTAAGCTGGAAACGAGCTTTTGATGAAATGGAAAAGCAAATCAAGAAGACCTTAAAAGAAAAGGGGCCAACAGGTCTTGGTATATTTGGTTCAGGCCAATACACTGTTCAGGAAGGGTATGCTGCAGTAAAATTAATCAAGGGCGGTTTCAGGTCTCACAATATCGACCCCAATGCCCGTCACTGTATGGCTTCGGCTGTAGCCGGATTTATTCAAACTTATGGCATTGATGAACCTGCCGGATGCTACGATGATATAGAAATTACAGATACGTTTGCACTTTGGGGAGCCAATATGTCAGAAATGCACCCAATTTTATGGTCGAGAATTACTGATCGTAAACTCAGAGACCCCGATAAAGTTAAAATATTTAATCTCTCCACTTATACTAACAGATGCAGCGACCTTGCTGATACCGAAATAATTTTTAAACCCAACAGTGATCTTGCCATCTGGAATTATATTGCCAGAGAAATTGTTTACAATCACCCCGAAGCAATAGATCAGGATTTTGTTGATAAGCACACCATTTTTGTTACCGGCCCTGCAGATATCGGATACGGAATGCGTACTTCCGATCACCCCGGATTTACTGATAAGGAACGCGAAACTGTTGACAGGGAATCTTTTAAAATAGTTTCAAAAGCTGAGGGAACTTCACTTTCATATTTAGGATTTAAAGAGGGTGATAGAATGGAAATGAAGAATAGAAAAAGTGCCGGAAAACACTGGAAAATATCTTTTGATGAATTCAAAAAAGCATTAGATCCTTATACACTCGATTATGTTGCAGAAGTTTCAAAAGGAGACGTTGACGAAGATATTGAGGTATATAAGCAAAAACTACAGGCCTTGGCCGATCATTATATCGAAGATGACCGGAAGATTGTTTCCTTCTGGACCATGGGAATGAACCAACATACACGCGGAACATGGGTTAACGAACAATCGTACATGGTTCACTTCCTGTTGGGCAAACAAGCCAAACCAGGTAATGGTGCATTTAGCCTAACCGGTCAGCCCAGTGCTTGCGGAACAGCTCGTGAAGTAGGCACATTCTCGCACCGGCTTCCTGCTGACATGGTTGTAGCAAATCCAAAGCACAGGGATGTTACCGAAAAATTATGGAAACTGCCAAAGGGAACGGTCAATCCTAAGCCCGGATCACATAATATGCAGATACATCGTGATATTGAAGATGGTAAAATTACGTTTGTATGGGTTCATGTAAATAATCCGTATCAAAATACTGCGAATGCAAAGCACTGGATTAAAGCTGCCCGCGAAATGGATAACTTTATTGTTGTGAGTGATCCCTATCCGGGAATATCTGCAAAAGTATCTGATCTTGTTTTGCCTACAGCTATGATTTACGAAAAGTGGGGAGCTTATGGCAATGCCGAACGCCGCACACAGCACTGGAAACAACAGGTAACTCCTATTGGTGATGCAATGCCGGATATTTGGCAATATGTAGAACTGAGTAAAAGATTTACTTTAAATGATGTTTGGCAAAATACTCCTGTTCCCGGTCTCGATGATGGTTTACCCGATGTAATAGACAAAGCTAAAGCTATGGGTTACAGCCCGGACGACACACTTTATGATGTTCTGTTTGCCAATGATGAGGCAAAGTCATATTCATGGCCCGACCCAATTGGTGAAGGGTTTTTAAATACGGAAGCGGCCGGTGATGGTAGAGATGTGTTGGGAGAAAATGATAAACTCTGGAAAGGTTATGGTTTTTTTATTCAGAAATATTTGTGGGAAGAGTACAGAAAATTTGGTGAGGGAAAAGCACATGACTATGCCGACTTTGATACTTACCACAAGGTTAGAGGGTTGAAATGGCCTGTAGTTGATGGTAAAGAAACCCAATGGCGCTTTAATGCCAAATACGATCCTTATGCCCGAAAGGCTGATACCGGAGAATTTGCCTTTTACGGCAAAGCACTTAAGAACCTTCCACAAGGAACACTAACAGGGCCTGATGCATCCCTTGAAAAATATGATCTGAGCAACAAGGCGAAAATATTCTTCCGCCCATATATGGATGCACCAGAAATGCCAACCAAGGATTATCCCTTCTGGCTTTGTACCGGACGGGTGCTTGAGCACTGGCACAGCGGAACAATGACAATGAGAGTACCTGAATTGTATCGAGCAGTTCCTGAGGCACTTTGTTCAATGAACCCCGAAGATGCAAAAGAGAATGGTTATATTGATGGAGAATTGGTTTGGGTAGAATCAAGAAGGGGGAAAGTTAAAGCACACCTTGATCTTAGAGGAAGAAATCGTTGCCCGAAGGGTTTGGTATATGTTCCGTGGTTTGATGAGAAAGTGTTTATTAACAAAGTATGTTTAGATGCAACATGCCCCATATCCAAGCAAACTGACTATAAAAAATGCGCAGTAAAGATTTATAAAGTTTAAAGGTGATGAATAAGGATAAGCAACCAACAACCAGGAGGGAAGCTCTGAAAAACATTTTCAGAAGCACGGGATATCTTGGCATTGGCGGTACTTTTTTGGGAACTATCGCCAGTGGGTTGGCAGCACCAAAACTTGAATTGCGCCCTCCGGGAGCTTTAAATGAAAACGACTTTCTGAAGTCGTGCCTGAAATGTGGTGCTTGCGTTGAAGCTTGCCCATACGATAGTTTGATCCTGAATAATAGTACAGAAGATGGAACTTTGGGTCTTCCCTATTTGAAGCCACGCATTATTCCATGCTACATGTGTACTGATATTCCTTGCGTACCGGTATGCCCAAGTGGTGCTCTCGACATTAAGAGCTTACAAAACGATGATGGCGTGATGGATATTAATAAATCCAAAATGGGTGTTGCCATTATTCATAAGGAAACGTGTATTGCATATTGGGGTATCCAGTGCGATGCATGTTACCGTGCCTGCCCATTGATTGACGAAGCCATTTCGCTGGTGTATGAAAAAAATGAGAGAACCGGTAAACATGCATTTCTGAAACCGGTAGTTCATAGTGATTTTTGTACAGGATGCGGAAAGTGCGAACATGCCTGCATTACCGAAAAAGCTGCCATTATGGTTTTACCGGTCGATGCAGCTACTGGTAAAGTTGGCGACCATTACATTAAAGGTTGGGACAAATCAGACGAGAGTAGAATTAATGAGATTAAAGATTCAAAAAGCAGGATTAATAAGCAAGGTGAGCCTGATAAATATTTGAATGATTGGGAAAGTTTAATTGAAGATTAAATGTTGAAAGCACATCGTTTTTTAATTGGTCGTAGGATTACCCAACTTGGGTTGCTGTTTCTGTTTTTTGGAGGCAATTACTTCGGGTGGGAAATACTAACAGGAAACTATTCTTCGGCTAAGGTTTTTGGTCTTATCGATCTGACTGATCCATTTGCTGTTTTGCAAATATTGTTTTCGGGGTTTGTTGTTGCAACCAATGCATTGATTGGAGCAGGAATTATTCTGATTGCATATAGTTTAATTTTTGGCCGGGCATTTTGCAGTTGGGTTTGCCCAATGAACATAGTTGTTGATACTGCAGGGTGGTTGAATAAAAAGCTTCGCTTCCAACAGAAACCTATCAATAATAAATTTGTTGTCAAATTGAGATATTACATACTTGGTTTGGTTTTATTATTATCAACGATACTTGGATTTGCAGTTTTTGAAATGATTAGCCCCATTGGGATGCTACACCGAAATATTGTTTTTGGATTTGGTACAGGAATCATTTCGGTTGGTGTTGTATTTCTGTTCGACATGGTGGCTCGCCCATTAAGTTTTTGCAAAAACATTTGTCCACTCGGCGCTTTTTATTCTTTAATTAGCCGCCCCAGAATTTTAAAGATTTATCATATTAAAGAAAATTGCACAAATTGCAACAAGTGTTTTGCAGTTTGCCCCGAAAAGCAAGTACTTAAAACTGTTGGGGTAAAAAGTAGTCCGATTACTTCGGGCGAATGTACAAACTGTGGACGTTGCATTGAAGTTTGTAAAGATAACGCACTAAAATTTAGTATTTTTAAAAAATAACAGGAGGTATTATGTTACGTAAATTTTTACCAGTATTACTAATTATCTTGGTTTCATGCAGCCAATCAAAAAAAATTGAAAATGCAGAAAGTACAGTTTTAATTCCAGAAGAGGAATTGGGGTTTATCTCTGCGAGTGTTTACAGCGAAAATACACTCGATGGATCGGTAGCAGAGTATTCAGTTGTTACGCCAGGTAAGAGCGAAAAATTTGATCGTGCTTTTGAAAATGCACCACCTATGATTCCTCACGGCACAGTTGGATTTTTTCCGATAACCATAAAGCAGAACATTTGTCTTACATGTCATTTGCCTGCTCTTGCTGTGGCCACGGGATCGGTTGCTTTGCCAGAAACACATTTTACTAATCTCAGACCAGAAATTGTGCAAAAGGGCAATTTGTATCATTTGTACGACTTAAACAATAAGGTTGAACAATCAGATAGGTCGGGTACATTGGTAAATGCATATTTTAATTGTAACCAATGTCATGTACCCCAGGCAAAAGTTTCGATAGATATCGAAAACTTATTTACACCTGAATTCAGGCAAATGCTCAATAAAAATAGCTCAAACCTTAGTGATAAGCTAAATGAAGGGTTTTAATCGGATCAGATATTATTTATTTGTTCCGTTGTTTTAGTATGGCCAATATAATTTGATATTGCCAACTTCTCCAATCATTTGCTAATTAGTCTCTGCACGAAAACTAAATATTTCAGGAAGTGGGTGTCAGAAATCGCTGAGATCGAGGCGGACGAAGTGTT
>JAOZRY010000754.1 GCA_029939965.1 Bacteroidales bacterium
TCAACCTCAACCTAAACCTCAACCTAAACCTCAACCTCAACCTAAACCTCAACCTAAACCTCAACCTCAACCTAAACCTCAACCTCAACCTAAACCTCAACCTAAACCCTACACAAAAAACACTTCTGACGAAACAATCCGCATTTCTACTTCCAAATTAGATAATCTATTATCGCAGGCCGAAGAGATGCTTTCGTTGAAACTTGGTGCAATTCAACGGACAAAAAACTTACAGAACACCTTAAATAAATTCTCGGTATGGAATAAAGAAACCTTTGCAATTTCAAAGTCAACACGCAACATTAAGCAATTAGTGAACAATAATGGTAATGGCAGTGAGTATTTGAACAATGATAATCAAATCAGTAGTTTTATTCAATATCTCGAATGGAATAATTCTCATATTGGAAACATCGAGAAAGATCTCAACGATTTGCGCGACTTTTCAATTCAGGAAATATACTCCATTGGTTCAAAAATCGAAGCTCTGCTTGATGATGTAAAAGAATTAATCACAGTACCTTTTTCAACCTTATTGGGTGTTTTCCCAAAAATGGTTCGCGATATTGCGAAGGATTTGGGAAAAGAAGTTGATTTTGTTGTTGAAGGAGATGACATTAGAATTGACCGGAGGATTCTTGAAAAAATCAGAAATCCATTAATGCACATTTTGCGAAATTCGATTGATTATGGAATAGAAAATCCTGAAAAAAGAAAAGAAAATCACAAACCTGCAAAAGGGAATATTACACTAAAAATTGAACGACTCGAAAACAATAAGGTCGGGGTAATGATTTCGGATGATGGTTCAGGGATTAATACAGGCAAGCTAAAACAACTTTATATTGCCGATAAAAACAGTGCTGACGAAGACATTGAGAAAATCAGCGAAAAGGAATATTTGAATTATATTTTTAAATCGGGAGTTTCTACCAGCGATATCGTTACCGATTTATCAGGAAGAGGTTTGGGGCTTGCCATAGTACAAGAAGCAATAGAGCAGCTTGGTGGTAGTATTGAAGTTGAAACAGAAATAAAAAAATCTACCACATTTCGCATACAACTGCCACTTTCGATAGTTACGTTCAGAGGTATAATTATCGAATTGTGTGGCAATGAATTTATTGTACCAACAGCCAAAGTACAAAGGGTTTTGCGGCTCGAGAAAAAAATTATAAAAACGGTTGAAAATAGAGCAACAATTCTCTTTGATGGTGAAATTGTACCCTTGATAAAACTCAGTGATATCCTGGAGCTTAATGAAAACGCAAACACTTCAGAGTTTATCCATGTTATCATTTTTGATATTAATAATAAAAAAATTGGTTTCATAATAGATAAAGTTGTTGATGAACAAGAAGTATTGGTTAAAAGTTTCAACAAGCAATTATTACGTATCAGAAATATTTCCGGTGCTACCATACTTGGTTCCGGTAAAGTTGTCCCGATTTTAAATATTTCCGATTTATTTAAATCTTCATTAAATACTGGTTCATCAACAACTGGTTTTGTTGATGATAAATCTGAGAAAACAAAAGTAAAGTCGATTTTAGTTGTTGAAGATTCGATTACCTCCCGAACCCTTCTAAAAAATATATTGGAAGCTGCCGGATATAATATTACAACAGCCATTGACGGGGTTGAAGGGTTTACAAAACTTAAAGAAGGTAATTTTGATGCCGTTGTAACTGATGTTGAAATGCCCCGTATGAATGGCTTTGATTTAACAGCAAAAATTCGTGCCGATAAAGATTCGTCCAAACTGCCTGTAATACTGGTAACATCGCTTTCTAAGCGCGAAGACCGGGAAAAAGGTATTGATGTAGGTGCTAATGCATATATTATTAAGAGTAATTTTGACCAGAGTAATTTGCTGGAAATCCTGGAGAGATTGATATAGATTAAGTTTTTAACTTCAAGACTTTTTAACTCATAACCCCAGTACGTTTCGCTTCGGTGCAGGCTTTTAAACTTTTAACTTTAAAAAGAAATGAAGAAAATACGGAACATACCTTATGGTGTTGGCGATTTTGAATCGGTACAATTAGAAAACGATTACT
>JAOZRY010000755.1 GCA_029939965.1 Bacteroidales bacterium
TCTATAATTCTCGAAATTTATATGTGCAACTTTGTATCCCTGCTTTTCCAGTTGAACAGCAAGCTGCATGAAATAGGTGCTCTTGCCCGTTTGCCGTGGTGCCCAAATAGTAAAATACCTTTCATCCTCAACTAGCTCAATCCCTTTTTTTATTATTCCGGTTCTGTGTATTGTGTAATGTTTTTTTTGGATATTAGGCCCTGATGTGTTAAATGTCTTCATATTATACCATTTATAACAATGAATAGAAAATTAAATCTTTAGGATTTTTTTTACGTAAACCCCATTTTTTGATCTTACCCAGAGATAATACATTCCTGCATTAAGCTTTGATGTATCTACAATGAATTCTTCTTTTGTGGTGTTATCAAAAAAGACCATATTTCCAAAAACATCATAAAGTATTATACTGTGGCTGAAAGGGGGGGCAGGTTGAAAAGATATCCGGAGTTTATCAATAAACGGATTTGGATAAACGTTGCAGCTAATTAGTTCGCTGGTTTCAATCGCACTGATGTGTATAAGTTCATACTCTTTGTTCAATACTTCGTTATTTGGGTCTGTAATAATTTCATCAATAGAATATGGCATATAAACCCTAAATATCTGGTTTCGCTGTTCCTGATAAAGAAATATCAATGTATCGCCTCCTCCTTCAAGCTCTAACTTGTATTGCATCAACATTTTAAATAGTGGTGTTGTGCTTGTATTTGAAGTGTGCTGGTTTATTTTAATAACCACAGTATCATTATTCTGATACCAATTCCCATAGAATGTTGGGTATCCTTCTCCATAAATCCATTGCTCGAAAAAGTATGAGAAATCGCGTTTTGTTGCCTCTTCAGTAAATTCCTGGAAATCCTGTGTTGTTACGGTGCTGTCTTTAAACTCAATCAGATAGTCATTTAACATTTGCCAAAAAACATCATCATCTTGTATTTCAAACCTGAGCATTTTTAAAACAGCGGCGGCCTTGCAATAGGAGAGCTTATAATTAAAAATCCGGCTTGCATTATTTGCTTCGGCTTCCGGAACATAAATACAACCGTCAGGATTTGTCATTGCTTTTGTATGGTAATACTGCATTCTTTCTTCGCCCACTTCATCCGAAACAATTAACTTTAATGCGAGGTAATCGAAATAGGTTGCAAAACCTTCGTTTAACCAGATGTCCTGCCAGGTTTCGCAGGTAACAGAATTTCCAAACCATTGATGGCTAAGTTCGTGAGATAATCGTCTGAAATCAATTTCATAAGGCATTGAAGTAATAGTTTGATGTTCCATACCAAAACCTTTGCCCCAGATGCTATGCCCATACTTTTCATCTACAAAAGGGTACATGCCAAATAGGTTACAGTACAAATTCATAGCTTCATTTGTTTTATCAATTTCATCTTTCATAAGGTTGATATGGTTCTGGTCAACCATAAAATTTTGGATAAATATGGAGTCATCAAACCCTTCCGGTTTTGCATAAAAATTATATTCAGCGTAGTTAAACACATTAAAAGCAATTAGATAGTAGGCAGTTGGATATTTTGTTTTCCATTCAAAACGAGTTTTGTCTCCTATCTCGACTTTAGCCGATAAAAGTCCGTTTGCTGAAACTTTGTAAGAAGAATCCGTTGTAATGAAAATATACAGAGAGTCAATTTTATCAGTAAGCACCTGCTTGCATGGAAACCATAAACTGGCCCCGAAAGGCTGGGTAAAGGAATAGGAGAGAGGTTCAAAATTAAAAACACTTTCATCAGAAATATGGTGCAGGCCTCCGGCATAATTATTTACATCATTACCAGAGCCATTATAAAACACCGTTACAGAAAATGAATTGCCACTTTGAATAGCAATATCTAAATCTATTAGAATTTCATCATTAGCATGGGAATACTCTGAAAGATTTCCATTAAATAAAACTGAATCAATCGTCATTGCCGAAGATAATTCGATGCAAAAAGTATTTAATTCATCAGCCGTAACCCTTGCTTCAAGGTAAGCATAGCCATTTATATAATCGGAGTTATTTTCGGTTTCAATATCAATTTTTGTAAATGTAA
>JAOZRY010000756.1 GCA_029939965.1 Bacteroidales bacterium
GAATATGAAAACACAATTGATGAAACGTTTTGGAATATATTTATTTGGAATTTCAACGTTGTTTATGTTAAGCTTTATTCCTGCAAAATATTCATCAGACTTTAAAAAGGAGAAAAAGAAAATAGACATATTGACAATTTTCAATCCAATTGTTCATATAGTTGCAAATAACAATAGAACAGAATACATTGATTCAACTCTGACAAAAGTCAATCAAGAATTATTGGACAGCTTAACCAAAAAAATGTTGTACAAAAAATACAACATTAAAAACACCGTTCTGCCAGAATTAGACATAAATATATTCACTGACTTATTTAAGCAATTAGAGAATTCACCAAAATTACTTGACAATATTTCAGCAAAAGGATTATTAAGCGAACTTAATTTAGAATATGAAAGCAAGTATGCTTTAATGTTAGTTTATTACGGACAAATTAACCCTGACTACCCACCACATTACAATATTCATAGTGGATTAGCATCTAATACAATAGTGATTAACTCATCTACAAAACCATATTCAGAAATGAGATTAATGATTATTGACACAGAAAATGAAAGTGTAGTATTTTATGATATGGTCAATTCATCAAATTTTGACCCTCGAGTTTCTACGGAAGTTGAACAAATGGCTAAAAAAATTATGAAAAAAATATATTATAAATAGTACCTGTGGCTAACAGCAAAGAATATCCCATAGCCGCATTATTGCTATCAAGACAAATGAGTAGAAACATAAACATACGAGTAATTAAGAAACATAATGCAAGTGAACGGCTACAGGCCATATTTGCAACACGGCAAAGGTTTAAACATTATGATTGATCGGGTACTAACAACACAAATACACACATCCTTAAAACGCGGAAAAGTTATAGCTCTATTTGGTGCCCGGCGTACCGGAAAAACAATTATTATGAAAAGCATCATTAAAATGATGCATCAAAAAAAGACACTCGAAATAAACGGTGAAGATTTTGATATTGCAGCCATATTGTCATCAGGAAAACAGGAAGTACTAAAAAATCTTGTTTCAGGGTACGATTACCTTTTTGTTGATGAGGCTCAGAACATTCCAAGGATTGGGCACAACCTAAAGCTTCTGGTTGACACACAACCCGATGTTGGTGTTTTTGTTACAGGATCGTCATCTTTTGATTTGAGAAACCAAATTGGTGAACCACTTACAGGGCGATCTCGTTTTTTTCAATTATACCCGTTGTCGTTATCAGAAATTTCACCCGGTTATGCAAATTCGATGAAGCTACTTCCCGAATTATTGGTTTTTGGATCTTATCCTCAAATAATAACCGAAACAAACCTTACCGAAAAGAGGCATATTTTGGAGAATATACGAAATGGCTATTTATTAAAAGATGTGTTGATACTTGAAAACATTAAGGATAGCCTGTTCATTATCGACCTGCTTAGGTTACTTGCATTTCAGATAGGTAACGACATTTCGTACAACGAATTAGCTAATAATTTGGGAACAACTGTTAAAACAATAAAACGATACATCGAAATTCTTGAAAAAACTTTTGTGATTTTCCGAATGTATGGATACAGCAAAAATCTAAGAAAAGAAATTTCAAAATCTCCACGATTTTATTTTTGGGACAATGGAATTCGAAATATTGTTATTTCCAACTTTCAACCAATAGAAATACGTAATGATAAAGGAATGCTGTGGGAAAATTTTTGTATTTCGGAACGGATTAAAAAACAAATGTACAGCGAAACGTTCTCAAATTTCCATTTTTGGCGCACTTACGATCAGCAGGAGATTGATCTGATAGAGGTTACTGATGGTAAACTTAAAGCCTTCGGGTTTAAGTGGGGCGAAAAAGAGGCCAAAGCACCAAAAGCTTTCAGGGTAAATTACCCGGACGCAATCTTTCAAACTATCAACAGAATTAGTTTTTTCGAGTTTCTGAAAATGTAACCTTATTAATTCAGAGTAAATAGTATGCACCAGAAAACGCCGATATCTAACACCCACTTCCTGAAATATTGACTTTCTTGCAGGGGCATAATATATATCCACATAATT
>JAOZRY010000757.1 GCA_029939965.1 Bacteroidales bacterium
GATTAATTTATGAGTCCACTCTAAAAAGGTAATTTTTACCTTGAAAAAGTGAAACTAAATTATTATATTAACCTGTTAAATTTCAGTTAATTAAATCAGGTTAAGATCGAATGTTCAAGAAAAATATTAGTCATCTTCAAAATGATATGTTTTCGTTTTTTGATACGCTGCCAAAAGCTACGCAAAAAGAAATTCGGCAATCGCCAGAATATCATTTTTATCATCTTATATTCAGTAAAATTAATGAAGCACTTTTTTCTGATTTATATTCGGACGAGAAAAGTCGCCCGAATGCCCCGATAAATTGTATGGTTGCATCACTGATTTTAAAGGAACGCAAACAATGGAGTTATGAACAACTCTTTGAAAACATAAAGTTTAATCTGTTAACCAAAATCGCACTCGGATTAAATCAAATCGGGGAAATGCCATTTTGTCCCGCCAGCATATTCAACTTTCAAAATCGGTTGAATGACCATTTTGTTGCCACCGGTGAAGATGTGCTTGAAAATGTATTTGATGAACTGACAGATGAACAACTCAAAAAACTTAAATTGAAAACAAATATTCAACGATGCGACTCAACTTTAGCTGCTTCGAACATTCGTAATTACAGTCGGTTACAACTAATGGTGGAAATGATAATTCGTATTTATCGAGTTTTGAGTGAAAAAGATCAAAAAAGTTTTAAAGACCAATTTGCCCCTTATATCAAAGATTCATCAGGTCAGTACATTTATAAATTGAAAGGTGGCGATTTGCCCCACGAATTGGAAAAAGTGGGACAGATGTATCATTGGATTTATCAGAAATTATATTCACAATACGCGAATGTCCTGGTTTTTCAAACCTTTAAGCGCGTTTACACAGAACATTTTACTGTTATCAAAGATAAAATAACAGTCAAAACTTCCGATGAACTAAACAGCAGTTGTCTGCAGTCACCAGACGATTTGGATGCGACTTACCGCAACAAAAATGGACGTCAAAGTAAAGGTCAGACGATTCATGCGAGCGAAACCGCGCATCCTGATAATCAACTCAATTTAATAACCGATGTGGCAGTTAGTCCCAATAATGAAGACGATAGTCAGATTCTTCAGCAACGCCTTGAAAAAATGAAACAGAAAACGCCTGAATTGGACGAACTGCATCAGGATGGTGGATATGGCAGCCAAACCAATGATGAAACCTGTGAACAGTTGGGCATTCAAGTGATTCAAACAGCAGTTAGGGGAACTCAATCAGTTGTTCAAATTGAAATCGATCAGGTATCAGACGACAGCTATCAGGTTCATTGTCCCTTGCAGACAGCCGAATCAAGCCAAACCCGGACACGCTACAAAGCAGATTTTGATTTATCAGTTTGTCAACAGTGTCCACACCGGACAGCTTGTCCCACTATTGCAATGAAAAACAACCGGGTATTGTATTTCTCACATGCGGATTTTTTGAATAAAAAACGTCAGTCGGCAATCCGCAAAATCCCGAAGGAGCGTCGTCATTTGAGAAACAATGTCGAATCGACGATGCGTGAATTTACCTGTAAAATGCCCCAGAAAAAATTGAGAGTCCGCGGTGCTTTCAAGACGGCAGTGTTTGCCTATTCGGTGGCGATCTCCGTCAATTTTGGTCGAATTTACCGATATTACATGGCAAATCCGCATGAATTGAAGCGCCTTTTTAGTAATTTCTGGTTTTTCCTGGTTAAAATTTTAAAAGAACGATTTTCATTTTTCAATTATCAAAAACAAATCTATAAAACGCACACAAAACAACCTTACTTGCGCTTCTCGGCTGTTTATTGCGATTGCAATTAGGGTGATTATGTTTTGGTTTTTAGAGCGCACTCATAAATTAAAAGGTAACAGATCACAGGGTATTAACAAATATTATTTTTTGACAGGTCGTAGATCCCGATTCTTTTTATCGGGGATAACAGGATATTCTGGATTTACAGGATTAAATTGAGTAACATAATTACAAAATTTGAATAACATGCAAAATCAATCTACTTTAAATCCAGTTAATCTTGAGAATCCTGTGATCCTGTC
>JAOZRY010000758.1 GCA_029939965.1 Bacteroidales bacterium
TATGTTCGTTGAGTGCATCGGCAGAGCCGGTATAGTTTTTAATAAACTCTTTGTAGTAGGTGAAGTTTGGGTCGATGGGTTGGATAATATCACTTGAATCCGAAATTGAAAAATACCCATAATAACCGGGTTGCAGTTCTGAGGGTTCGCCACCCAACGTTACCAGAGTGCTAATAAAATCGGTAGCAAGATTGCCATTGCTGGTTTTTTGATAACCCACATAACCCCATACAGTACCAAATGGTATGCGGTTCAGGGTATCATGATCAATAGTTAAATCTGTGGGAGACTCGAATTCGAGGGTTACCAAATTTGTGGAAACATTTACCAAACCTTCGCTAACGGACTTCCCAACTGTAATTTGCAGGTTGTATTGACCATTTGCCAGGTTACCCATATTAATTTTACAAGAAGCCGAACCCTTCATAACGTCTAAATCATCATGACCATCTTTTTGAATATCAAATAATTTAATGTTGATTTTACTTCCATCCACATTCAATTCACTCCTAATGAGGTAGGTAATCGGGTAGGTTTTCATATCTGTTTTAAAATTAAATAGAAACACCTTTGTGCCATAATCTACAGTTTCATAAATATTTCCGGTTACAGTTTGCAAAGGAATTGTATCAACTTCATCTTTTTTGCACGAGGAGAATGAAATTACTCCTATGAAAATGGTTAATAGCAATGTTGACAATGTGAGTTTTTGGATTTTCATAAATTTCAATTTAAATTATCCATAAATAAAAAGTGGTTTCAAGAACCTACTTTGACATGGATAAACAGATTTTTTTGTGAAATATTTTTTTGATGTTGTGCAAAACATTTAATTAATACTTTTGACCATTAACGACACTTTTGTTTGTAAAACACATAGATTTTGATAATCGGGGATTATGCGGATTAAAAACATTTTTACAATATTCCTTCTGCTTTTTAGCATTACCTCATGTGTTGACGAATACTGGCCTGAACTGGATAAGTATGAAAATTTGCTTGTTGTGGATGGTTTATTAACAAATGGTAATGAACCGGTGCTTGTAAAATTATCGGTAGCAAGCCCGGTAAACGATAAACAATTTATCCCGCAAAGTGATGGGAAGCTTTATATTACCGATGAAAATGGAATCATAACACAGCTTTCTGAAACAGAACCAGGCACATACAAAGCATCTGATAATTTTTTTTGCGGGCAAGCCGGAAAAACCTACCAATTGCACATAACCCTGCCCAACGGCCAAAGCTACAATTCAGATGTTTGCCGGCTAAAGGCTTCCACACCAATCGACTCTGTGTACGGCATTGTGGAATCCCCTGATTTTTCAAAAAACAATCATCATTTTCCCGGCATTCAATTTTATATCCAAAATCATAGCGAAGTAAACGATACCAGTTATTATTTATGGAAATTATCCCAAACCTATAAATATCGATCAACCTTCGATATTGACTTTACCTGGGCAGGCGAATTTATTCCTTACCCCAACCCCGATTCGTTGCGTACATGCTGGCGAACTACAGATGTGAAAGACATTTTGTTCTCTTCAACAAAATATCTCAACCCAAATACTATTCACCAATTCCCATTGCATTTCGTTTCTACCGAAACAAAATTGTTAAGCATCAGATATAGTGTATTGGTTAAACAACTGAGCATTTCGGAAACAGCATTTAATTTTTATAATGCAATAGAGGAACAAAATATTGAGCAGGGTGGTTTGTGGTCGCAGCAACCTGTTCAAATTCTCGGTAATATGCACAATGTGAATAATCCTGAAGAACCTGTTTTAGGTTTTTTCGTTGTTGCGGGGGTTAGCGAAAAGAGGGTTTTTATAAACCGACCTGATATAGAATTTTATTATACCGAATGTACTCCCGATTTTGAATCATTACGATGGATCGCTTTCGAACCACAAAGCAGTTGGCCAATTTATATTGATGATATCATGTTTCTGGGATTGGCCATGGCAGAAAGAAAGGACTGCTTCGACTGTAGATTAAATAGCGGCTTCCTAACTCCTCCAAGCTTTTGGGAAGATTAAG
>JAOZRY010000759.1 GCA_029939965.1 Bacteroidales bacterium
TGTTTTATTGCTTTCCACCTTCTTTCTTGTCTCCTTATCGCATTGTCCCCTTATCGCATTGTTTCCTTGTCTCCTTATCGCATTGTCCCCTTATCGCATTGTCCCATAATCTCCTTATCGCATTGTCTCCTTATCGCATTGTTTCCTTGTCTCCTTATCGCATTGTCGATTTTGAAGATAGTTTTTTTTTGGGCGGCTACGGGCTTTCCGTTTGTAGTTGTTTCATGCCGGCTGGTTTTTTGTAAGTGGTGCGGGGGCTTCCTTCGTCAGCCGCCACCCACCAACAAAAATCACAGCAGCCATTACAACAAGCTACCACTACAATCCCTGCCGCTTGGCACTACGAGGCAACAAGATTAAATGAGATTGGTTGTCAATCTTTATCAAGTTATGTAATATCTTGCCAAAAACAACCCCAACCCTTCGAGGAATATTTGAAATATGACACAAAATCAATTGGCAATTGAAACCGCAAACTGGAAACAAAATATCGTTAACATGTTAGTGGCTTTATACAACCTAAAAACATGGAGGGGTTATTTATTTGCTCCTTATTCAGTTTTAACAATTTTTTCGATGGATAATTTATTTGTTTCCATATTTGTCAGTTTGAAATAATAAATTCCATTATTCCAGCTTTCGATATTAAACATTGTATTGTTGGAGAATAAATTCTTTTTTGTTACTATCAAGTTTCCTATTTCATCATAAACCCAAATACAATGATTTTGAGCTTTGGGATTTTCAAAATCTACCGAAATTGTTTTTGCTGCCGGATTGGGGAAATAATTTGTAATTATTTCATTTATATTATTCTCTTTTATAAATTCCCACCAATCCTCAAAATGAAAATCATCGAAAATTAATCCATCCCTGTATGAAGAATAAGGATCGCTATAAAATGAAAATCTATAAATAATTGTATCGTTATATTGTATGTTAAACATAGGGCCAAATCCTGAAAGATTAACATAAAACCCTTTCCAATCGCCCGAATTGCCCGACAAAACAGGCTTTTCTGAATACCAGTGGTAGCAATTACGGTTATAATAATATGTGTCGGTTAGTAAATTTACCCAGGTTATCCCATTATCTGGCGAAAATTCAATTGTTCCATGATCCGACAGCGTGTCTGAATCTACACGATACTTTCCTGATAATATAACGGTATGTGGATAAATAAATCCATCTTGAGCCAAATGGTAAATATCGAACCGCGAATTATCATTGTTAGGGTATGGAACAACGGTATCAGTAACTATTGCATTTGTTGGCGAATAAGCATTTGTAAATATAGTTTTTTGAGGAGGTCCGATTTGCCATGAATTATTTGGATTTGCGATAGTATCAATTTTCATTCTAAAAAACTGACTTGTATCCTCAAAATTGATGTTGTAATCCCAATATTCTTGCGAAAATGAGGCCATCGAAAAAACAAGCAATAAACATATTAATAAATTTTTCATGATTTTGAATTTTGTAAAATTGTTTTTGAATTTTTTTTTAAAAATGAAATTTTATGAGTAACTAATTTGCTTACAAAAAAAAAGGGTTTTCGTAATGAAGCCCCTTTTTTGTTTGTTTTCCAAATTTTAATAATATCTGTATCTTTTAACCTGCCCGATATGCTTGGCCAAACGGATACATTGATAGGTATAACCAAATTCGTTATCATACCAAAGGTAAACAATTACTGTTTTTCCATCGCTCGAAACTTTTGTAGCAGGCCTATCAAAAATGCATGGGCACGAATCGCCAATTCCATCTGATGAGACGAACTCGGTAGAATTACTAAACCTGATCTGCTCGATTAACTGACCTTTGAGAGAAGCATCTAAAAAGAGATTATTTACTTCTTCAACAGTCGTTTCTTTTTCAACTTCCATAGTAAGGATAGCCAGCGATACATTAGGTGTAGGCACACGCACCGCATTGGAAGTAAGTTTGCCTTTGAGTTTGGGTATAACTTTAGCAGCAGCAGAGCCTGCACCTGTTTCGGTAATTACCATATTGAGCGGAGCTGAACGACCCCGGCGCGATT
>JAOZRY010000760.1 GCA_029939965.1 Bacteroidales bacterium
TTACTTACACCCAAATGAATGAAGGAAAAGCAATATTTCCGGTTTATTTAGGATTGGAGTATTTATCAGGAATAGCCATGTATCACAAAGCGGTTAAAAGAAATGCTACAATTGGTTCTGTTTTCCAAACAAAGAATTTTCCAATAGTAATGATTGCAGTCGGGTCGTTAAATGTAAACAGGATTCATACCGACTATGAAGAATTACAGGATTATAAAAAGGGGGAACCTTGCGGATACTTTAGTATTGGATCGAGTATGCTTTTATGTTTTCCTGCTCATTTAAAAACCTTAATTGATGAAGGTTCCGATGTAAAAATAGGACAGCGGATTTTGATTTGAACATGATGCCAAACGGAAAATCAGGGCATCCCGTTTTAAAGCCCGGACATACATCAATAAAATCATTGAGTAATCTCAAATTTCCCTTTAAGGACTATACGCCTGTGTTTCACTAAATCTTATTCGTTGCAAAGTAACTTTGCCGTAAAATTGCTTTTATTAATTTCTTTCACTAAAAAAGTTAACCTATGCAAAAGATTGCGATACCTGTTTTGGATCATAAATTGAACCCGCATTTTACAACCAGTCTGCTGTTTAAAATTTTTCTTGTGGGGGATCAGGCAATAGTTAAAGAATACTTAATACACGTACCTTCCCAATTGTCAGTATCATTACCTGTTTGGTTGGCAGAAAAAGGTATTACTGATGTAATAACCAGAGAGATTGGGCATAACGAGGTTGATTTTTTTAATCAGCATAAAATTAATGTGTTTGTGGGCGTGAAACTTGAAAACCCTAAAGATTTGGTGCAGGGATATATTGATGGGACACTTGAGACCCATGACAATTTGTTGGCCCAATGATTTACATTTTACTTATTGAAAAAAATTATAATACTAAGAATGAATGGTAATATCAAAAAATGAAATTAGGATCAGGTATGATGAAGTTGACAAGATGGGCTATGTGTATCATGGCAATTATGCAAAGTATTATCATATAAGCCGGACCGAATTGTTACGGAAAATTGGAATTAGTGACAAAGTATTGGAAAATCATAATATTCTGTTGCCGGTTATAGAGATGAACATCAAATACAAAAAACCAATATTTTATGACGATATCGTCACTATTAAAACATCTTTGCATAAAATCCCAACCGCCAAAATGATATTTCATCATGAAGTCCACAACCACAATAATGAAGTGGTTAATCAAGCTGATAGCGTAGTGGCATTTGTAGATATCAATACTCGTAAGCCAATGGTAGCCCCTCAGTTTATTGTAGATAAAATAAAATCATATATAAGAAAAATAAAACCAATAAAATGAACACAAAAGATATCGGTTAAATTCAAAATTAATTCATGCTGGCGATTACCAGGATGAATTTGGTAGCCCGGTAATGCCTATTTACCAGAATTGAACATTAAATTTTATCTGATGAAAGGTTTTATCCATGTTTACACCGGAAACGGCAAGGGCAAGACAACCGCTGCCTTTGGTTTGGCTTTCAGGGCGGTAGGTGCGGGAATGAGGGTATTTATCGGCCAGTTTGTTAAAGGAAAAACAATACGGTTTGGGCTGTTTTATTGTTAATGACCCCACTGATGATGATATTAAAGCTGCCCAACAAGGTTTTGAGGAAATGCAGAAAATCATCCAAAATGGTAAATGTAACCTAATTAAACATGTTGGCGTGAGCGACACTGGCCGGCCACCGATCAACCCCAGGGTTGTGTTAGGGTCAGTGATCATCAAACACCTGTGCAACCTTGACGACAGGGAAACTGTTGGTCAGATTTCGGAAAATGTGTACATGCAGTACTTTCTGGGATATTCAAGCTTTACCACCCAGGCACCTTTCGATGCTTCACTGTTTGTTGAGTTCCGTAAAAGGCTTGGCTTCGGACAGCTCAATGCCATAAACGAACGGATCGTTTCGCTTTATGATCCTGATTTTCACAAACAAAAACCAAGGGCCTATCGCAGGTTGGCACGAAAAAGATACCTGAACACGGCACAAAAAAAAACCAA
>JAOZRY010000130.1 GCA_029939965.1 Bacteroidales bacterium
GCAACTACAAACGGAAAGCCCGTAGCCGCCCAAAAAAAAACTAACTTAAAAATCGAAATCTGATTTTTACGTCATTCTATCTCTTTTCCGGCTCGTCCGGGTTAGGGTTTGTAATGAAATAACTTGATTCATTAAGACTTGTTCTTTTATATGCTAACTTGGCCTGATTTAACCAACTTATTTCGTTACAATCCCTTAGCAATTTTCAGGAAAACAATATGTAATGGTGGCGTGGAAAATACTATGTGCCCTCTTCAAGCCTTATCTTGCTTGCAATTTTTAATAAGGATGAATAGGATTTGATTTCAATATCAGCGGTTTCATAGTATAGTTTTTTGGCAAATCCAACCAATTGAATGGATTCAGGGAAACGTAGATATTTTTCTTCCAGGTTATTTTCGCTAATCCTAATTCTGTCTAAAGCATCAGCATCTTTGAGCAATGCTACTGTGTTGTAATATGGATGTTCGCGTGGAATCTCCTCATTAACCGAATGGTTTGAAACAGCCAGCCTGATGGCCTCTATCCCTTTATCATCAATATTTTCGCGATGAAACAAATCCATAAAAACAGGTAGCTTACTTTCTGCTGCCCATTCACCATGATCAACACAATAGCTATCGTGCTTACGTGCCATATCATGAATAAATGCTGCACACCAACCCAATTTTATTTCATGGTTCAAATTTGCCCGTTTGCCAATATTCTGTACATGAAACATTACCCTGTAGGTATGGCTGATACCATGCCTTGTGCTATGATTATCAAAATAGCTTTTTTTTAGGATAAAGTTATGAAAGTTAATTTGTGGCATTATTAGTTGGGTTTGTCTAACAATTGTTGAGCATATTAAATTCGGATAAATCAATTCATGTTTCGCGAATTAACCCCAATAATAATAAGGATTATCAATGCGACAGCAATATTTATCCAGTCGAAAGATTGAAGCAGGAAAATAATTGTGAGTAGAATAACAGCCTGTGAAGTTGCAAAGTAGATGAATCCTTTTCTTTTAAATTTCCAGAGTAAAATCAAACCATACACCGAAACACCAAATACAAGTAATGAAACTGAATTGATGAGGATAGACAGAAATGGTGAAATATAAACTTGCTTGTAATATTGCTGTAAAATATTATTTACAGTTTCGGGGTAGAAAAGCCCTGTTATCATTATTAACAGAAGCAATCCATTGTAAACCAAAGAGAAAATTAACAAGACCGAAAAGCCCAGGGCACGTTTCTTATCCTGAATTTGTTCAGCCTGAATATTGTTAATCTCAGTTTTTGATTCGTTAACTTCCGGCAGCTCGTTTTGTTCCATTTGCGTAAAAAACTATGTTGTGAAATTCCGGTAAAACCTGGTGTACATATATATAAAGATTACAGTAATAGCACCATCCAGGTATGGGATAGGATAAGCTTCGATGTAAAAAAGAGGCATCAACAAAATCATTATCTGCGATCCGGCATAAAAATGCAACCCTGCTTTACGCATACGCCACAAAAGACTTACACCAAAAACAGATAAAAAATAAAGGATGAAGCCGGTGAGGAAAAAATTCCTTCCTGTATCCAAAAACATGCTAACAAAAGGAAATTGTTCGCTCATCTCCTCCAACAATGGCAAAATCTCATAATAGGATGCATACATCATGAAATACGAAAATCCGCCAATTCCACTCCCGATAAAACTCAAAATACATAATGTGGTAAGCAGCTGTGGCCTTCTGGTTTGTTGAGGCTCAAGTATTGGTTCATCCATTTGTTTGTGCTTTTTAATTTATAAAAAGTGATACAGTAAAACGCACTTTTATTGGTATGCACTCAGATACATCTTGCGGCGCTCCACGAGGTCTATCAATTCGATAGCCATCAAATGGTTTACCTTCTCAGCCATGGGGTATATGTAATCCATAGTTTGTTCGAGGTAGTTGGCCATTTTTTCCTTAATAATTATGTCTAAGTGCAGATCGGTAATGTTGCTGATCCGGTCGGCTACTTTAAGGATTTTGGCCTCTTTTGTGCCACGATACAGAATTTTTTCCAGGTATTCAATTTTTGTCTCTTCCGGCTTACGTGTAACTTCATCGACTAATGCTACCACTTCATCCCCATGCTCATCAAGCTCGCGGATTTCCTGCCTGTTGGTTTCCGGCACATCTTCGAACAGATCATGAATAAGTGCTGCTTTGAGCATTACCTGATCGGTGTAATGATAGTCTAACAAAATGGCAAATGTGGCCATCATGTGCCTGAATTGATTACCACCAACCTTACGTGCTACACCTATGAGGGCTGTTGCTTTTTGAAGATATGGTGCGGCTATCAATCTGATTAATTCATTTTTTTCATCGTCTTTCATAATGTTTGTATTGTTAGAGACCTGTCAGATTTCAAAAAAACCTGACAGATCTGTTATAATATTTATTCTAATGTTCCGATTTCTTTTTCTACCTCTTCCAATATTTCACATGATTGTACAAGTTCTTTCATTTTGTTATGATCATCATACAACGGACGATCCACATCAAGAAACTCTACATGTTTTCTAATTACCTCTTTTGCTTTTGTAGTTCCGTTTCCAAACTGATACTCTCTAAAATCCAATGCCTGAGCAGCTGCCATAAATTCGATACCCAATATTCCATAAGCATTATCAAGTATCTGAAAATTTTTGATGGCAGTGTTCATACCCATCGAAACAAAATCTTCCTGATCGGCGGCGGCAGGAATGGATTGTACCGATGCCGGAGCACTCAAAATTCTTTGCTCAACAATTTGCATGTCGGCAGTATATTGACTAAGCATCATACCCGAAAACATACCGGCACCTTTAGTAAGAAATGGTGGCAACCCAACGCTAAGTGCAGGATTGTTAAGACGGTTCATGCGACGTTCGGAAAGTACGCTAACCATTGTAATGGCAGCACCGGCCATATCCATTGGCAACGATACAGGTGTTCCCTGGAAATTTGCTCCTGATATCTGTATATTCTCATCCGGGAAAAAGATAGGATTATCACCTACACCATTCAGTTCGATTTCGATCTGGGAGCGGCCATAGGCAAGTGCATCGTGTGCTGCCCCTATTACCTGTGGGCTTGAGCGCATCGAATAAGCATCCTGAACTTTGCACTTAACCCGAGCCTCTTCGAGGTCGCCACCCGAAACCATTTTTTTTATGGCCAGCGCACTACGAATTGCACCGCTAAAACCTCGTGCTTCATGGAGCTTTGAGCTGTAAGGTTTCATGTTAGCCTTTAGTGCTTCCAACGACATAGCCGCAGCTATTTCTGCCTGCTTTAACCATTTGTTGGCATCATACACAAAGAGGGCACTCATAGCGGTAAGAACATTAGATCCGTTAATAGTTCCCAAGCCATCGCGTGCGTGCAAGCCTGGAATTTCAATACCGGCTTTTTCCATCGCCTCTTTGCCTTCATACAAATTCCCCTTAAAGTATGCCCGGCCTTCGCCCATTAGCAAAAGTGCAATCTGCGACATGGGAGCCAGGTCGCCACTTGCACCAACGGAACCTTTGCGGCAAACCCACGGCGTAACGCCTTTATTGAGCATTTCCACCAATGTGAGTGTAATCTCGGGGCGGATTCCTGAGTTTCCGTGGGCATGTACGTTAATCCTGCCCAGCATGGCTCCCCGTACGTAATCTTCGGGCATGGGTCCACCAATTCCGGCAGCATGGTTATAAATCAGGTATTTCTGAAAATCTTTTACCTGGTGATCGTTGAGTACTACCTCCGAAAATTCGCCAATTCCGGTGTTTACACCATACATAATTTCGTGGGCTTCGATTTTTCTTTCGAGCATAGCACGGCATTTTTTTATGCGTTCGAGTGCATCAGGGTGAAGTTCTACTTTTTGAAGATGTCGTGCAACGTTTGCAACGTCCTCAATTTTCAGGTTTGATCCGGTAATAATGTAGGTCATGAATATTAATTTTTGATTTTGGTTTGCAAATGAAAAAATGAACCTTCAAAGGAACAAAATTTTATTTTTTAATGGTTAGAAAAAGGCTAATTTTTATTTTGATTTGATTAAAAGATGGTAGGATAAAAAGTATTTTACAATTTATGTGCGTAAGAAAACCATATTTTTACATTTTTAAATCTTAGTAGAATGAGAAATTAATTACCCATCTCAACCTTATTACCTTATTATGTGTCTGAGAATATGCATATTGAGCATTGTCGAAATAAGGTAATAAGGTTTTAGGGAGGGGATTGGTGATTTTTTCTATTAAGGTTAAAAACCAAGAGATAAGGTTTTTTGTAAATCATATAAAAAGTGTTCACCCCGTTAAATAATAGCACAAAACGATAATACATTTAACGGGGTAAACTAATTTTAGCTTATTATGAAAGATGCCCAAAAAAGATAATGAAACACCCACGATAAGTAAATTTTAACACCCACGAGCATGATTAATAAAAACCTTTGCGGCTTCGCGGCTTTGTGTGAAAATTTAAACAGATGAAAAACAACATATTAGAAATCTATTTAACTGGGTTCACCCCGTGAAATTAAAACAACATATTAGAAATCTATTTAACGGGGTAAACCAGTGAATGAAAGATGCCGACTTTATGAACAGAGACTAAGAAATATTGCTTAAGAATATTCTTTAGCTCAAATATCATATCCCACATTTCATTAATTTTGCAGCATAAAATAAAATTTATGTCACAAAACAGAAACATTCTCGGAGTATTACAAAGTATTTCTATGATTGTAGTTTATATTTTTGTAGTCGGTGTGCTTTTCGTTGGGGGGTGGTATTTATTAAACTCTTTATTCGATCTTCCCGGGGTTTTCCTTGCGCTGTACATTATTGTTTTCCTGTTGGCAGGCGGGCTTCTTGGTGCCTGGATTTGGGTATTGATCAAGTTACCCCGGAATCTCAACAAATCTTTCGATCCCATTAAAAATAAAATTGCGGGGCGCAAAATTGCATCTTCTAAAGAGTTTGCTGCCGAAACAGGTCGTTTTCTTGTTAACTATTTTAGCTTTTTTAGGTTTGATGTAATAGCTGCACAGGTTCAGATTAAAAATAATGAACCGGTTTTTACCCCTCCGGAATTTGTAAGGCATGGACTCGACCGGTATGATTTAACTGCAAAAAGCAAAACAACCGAAGACATTATTTCGCTGGGGAAATTAGATATCGACGGGCAACCATGTTATAGTTATTTGATGCCTGTATGGTTTGGGCACGAATGGTTAGGATATTTTTGTGTTTATACCGATACCCGTTTAAATCGTTTTAACAAAGATTTTTTAAAAGATTTTGAAGAGTTTTATGTTGACGATCAGTTGATGCATGTGCTTTACTATGAAAGCACAAAACAGGTAGAAAAGTAAGATTCTGAACGAATGAATGTAAATTAACTAATCCACCCGAAACCAGTAGCCAATGGAAATATTCTATTCACTCCTTTTAATATTGATCAGTTCATTTATCATCTGGCGCTCGACCGATGGTTTTGAGCTGGCATCCGATTTTTTGGGCAGGAAACTAACCAGGGGCATTAAAGGAGCAACCATTAATGCGGTGGCCAGTTCGATGCCCGAGTTTCTAAGCACAATTTTCTTTTTGTTTTATTTAAAAGATTCCAATGGTTTTTCGGGTGGAATTGGCATCACCGGTGGCAGCGCAGTGTTCAATATTTTGGTTATTCCAATCGCCATTTATATGGTTTTATTTTTTACAAAAGGGATAAAAAAAATACCTATTGCCCGCAAAACCTTCCTCCGCGATGGTGTTATACTTTTTATGATGACAGGGTTTGTAGCGTGGGTGGTTCGTTTTGAAGAGTTGTATTGGTGGCATGGTGCTTTATTAACGGCTCCTTATATCTTGTACCTGGCTTATCTGTTTATTTCGCACAAAAAGGTTGTTAATAAAGACGGCACTTTTAACTATAGGCCAAATAAAAGAAAGTTTCGCTGGAGAGATATTCTGATGATCGACCTGGAGAAGTTTGTACTTAAAGGTAAAATGATACGTGTAACAAATGCGTGGTGGCTACTTATTGCAAGTATCATGGTGATGGTATTTGGAACCTGGATGTTGGTTTATGCAACCGATCTGTTGGGCGAAGTATTGGGTGTACCTATTTTGTTTGTGTCGGTAATTTTAGCTGCTGCAGCCTCCAGCATCCCCGACACTTTGATTTCTATCCGCGATGCAAAAAAAGGGAATTACGAAGATGCTTTTTCAAATGCATTGGGCAGCAATATTTTCGACATAAGCTTTGCGCTGGGATTTCCGCTGTTTTTATATACGCTGCTAAATGGGGCTATTATTATGGATAGCGAAATAATCTCTTCTTCCTCTGATTTATGGGTTACCTTATTTCTAATAACCGGATTAACAATCCTGATTTTTGCCATCGGAAGATCACTAAGCTTATTTAAAACAATGCTATTGATCTTATTGTATCTGTTATTTATAGGATTTGTTGTGGTTGATTTCTACTACAACATCAACTTTTCGCATTCGGTTGTTGATTTCTTGTAACTTTGTCAGGTAGAATGGGTTGATTTAAAAATAAATAGGAAATTAATTTATGGAATATAATATTTATATTTGCAATATGACAAATTGGAAAGAGAATATTATAACTGATAAGGACATTTTATTGGGAAAGCCTGTAATAAAAGATGCCCGGCTATCAGTTGACCTCCTGATTGGCTTGCTGACACAAGGATGGTCGGAAAAACAGATTCTTTATAATTTTCCAAGATTGACACAAAACGACTTACAAGCAATTTTCGGGTATATTCAGGAGTGTATGAAAGATGGCTTATTGTATGAGTTGCCAAAACAGACCGCCTGATGAAAATCCTTGCAAAGGAGCTATTAAATTTATGTAGGTGTTTTTCCTTTAAGCAGCAATCCTAATAAAACACTACATCAGCCATATTATTCACAGCCCCACGCTCACCATTTAACATTTATAATTAGGGGCTGCTGAAAAACTCAGCATCTTCATCATAACTATTTGCCCAAAGTTTAGTATTAAAGGTTTTACTACCATTTTAGTGGTAAATAATGATTCTGTTGTTCTGTTAATAAGTTTGTTTATAATGATGAAATGTGATCCCGTACATACGGGACATAACTGCTAAAATATTCCTCAATGGCTAAGGAGCTGTTCATAGGGTTTCTTTTTGGCATTCAACTGAGGGCTTTTAGGATATTAATGTTGTTAAAGTACTCAGTTTGAACAAGCGGCAGAGACACGAAATAAACGATTCGTTGATTTGTGTAGTGATTTTATTTTAACGTTTCCATGTCCTTCGGACGATGGAAAGTTTTGTTCCCGACTTTCCAACGTCTGTTAGGACTTGGAAACGTCAGGAATTGAAAAATCTGGTGTTTGAATTAATGGATAAACAATAGCCCAACGGATGGTGCCAGCGGCAGGGATTGGAGTGGTAGATTGGTGAAGTGGCGGCTGATATTTTTGTTGGCCGGCGTAGGCTGTAAGCCCACGTACGG
>JAOZRY010000761.1 GCA_029939965.1 Bacteroidales bacterium
GAAATAAACAAAAACGCACCAATGCTCATATTTGGTGATGACTTATGGACAGACACCAAAGACGGAGCAACAGCAGGCGAGCAGATTTCGTTTGTAGCCTACCACAGCGGCACAGGAATCGAAACCCCTGTTGCCGCCGAATTCGATCAATCGCTAATGAGCCACGATGGTAAATTCCTCAGCAATGGAGCTTCCATCATCACCAACTTCTATAAATCCGGCACAGGAATCTCCGGTGGCCTTTCCGCGAAAGCGATAAAGATTTTCCCGAATCCTGCCAACGATGTTTTGAATATTCAAATTCAAACTGAAGAGGTTGTACAAAGTATTTCGATACACGCCGCCAATGGAATGTTTGTAAAGAATATACCATCAACCGGAAACCATATTCAGATAAATATATCAGACCTTCAAAAGGGAATATATTTTATAAAGCTAAAAATATCAGGATCATCCATCGTCAGAAGAATAGTTATTCTGTAAGAATATCCCACTTCTGATCGACAACTTAACTTGTAGCCGGCATCACCTGAAAAGGAGATACCGGTTTTTTTTGTCTTTTTTTTTGACGTTTCCAAGTCCTGACGGACGTTGGAAAGTCGGTTGGCACGCCACGAAACTTTCCATCGTCCGAAGGACATGGAAACGTTAATGAGTTGAAGAACAATATTAAACTCCTTGTTTTTCAACACTTCGCCCGACTCGACCTCAGCGATTTCCGACACCCACTCACTGAAAAATTGAGTATTCTGGCAAGCACTAACTATGAATAGTATCAGTTTTTACTAAATTTGCTATAATAAAACTTTTGTGGCTTTTTTAAAAAATGGGAATTAACGAAATAATAAGTATGAAATTTTTTTGATGATGAAACATAAAATATATTTATTTCTTACAATAATTTTGCTGTTAGCCTTTACTATTTCGTGCAAACAAAACAATTATAACTTGCTGCCAAGCGAACAAGAAATTATAAACAAATTTAAAGAATCGTTTTTCAACGATATGGAAAACACTTATCCTGATAGTGCATTAAATATTGCAATTGCTGTTATTGAATTAAAAAATAAAATTAACGAACACTCTATTGTATTTAATGCTAACCGACAAATAGGAACAATTTTTGAATACCGTAATAATTATGATTCGGCTTTGATATATTTTAATAAATGTTATACAATTGCTGAACAAAATAATAATCAAAAACAAATTTCAACATCATTAAATTTGTTGAGCAACTTATATATATCTAAAGAAGATTACATAAAAGCAACCGAACTTATTTATGAAGCTATTGAAATAAATACCCAAAGAGACGATCAAATTCATCTTGCAGGCAATCATGCATCTTTAGGAATTGTATATAGCAACCAAGAGGTTTACGATTCGGCTTTAATTTTTTACAATAATGCCGCCGCCATTTACGATTCGATAAACGATACTACAAACCACGCAATTACGCTTGCAAATATTGCCGGAATTTATACCGAAATGGAGGATTATAAAAAATCTATTTCTATTTTAAAATATGTTAATGCCCTTAATATTTCAATAAATAATTTATTTGCTTTATCGTTGAGTTACAACAATACCGGTTTGGCTTTTCTTAATTCTAACAATTACGATTCGGCGTTGGTATATTTCAAACATTCGTACAATTTAGCGAATAGTTTAAATATTGAATTCTATAAACTAATTGCAAACTTCAACACTGGCCGAACTCTTTCCTTAATGGGCGATTACAAACTGGCAAATAAAATTCTACAACAAATAAACGATTATTGTATCGAGAACAATATTGTTGATGGGCAATTAAGATGCCTGCTGCGAATTGGGAAAAATAATTTACTAACAAACGAATACGGTGAAGCGAATAATATTCTTACTATCGGATTAACTATTGCTAAAGATGGCAAATACTATAATTTCGAGAAGGAATTTTTAAAAGAATTAACTCGTTTAAATATTTTAACATCAATCAATAGTACCGATGTAAATTATTTCGAGCAATATATTAATATTGATGATAGCATT
>JAOZRY010000762.1 GCA_029939965.1 Bacteroidales bacterium
GATGTTAGATGTTAGAAGATAGATGTTAGAAGATAGATGTTAGATGTTGGATGTTAGATGTTAGATGTTGGATGTTAGACGTTAGATGTTGGATGTTAGATGTTGGATGTTAGAATTTAGATGTTGGATGTTGGAAATAAAAAGTTTTACTGCAATTTTAGTGGCAAACAATGATTCTGTTGTTCTATCAATAAGTTTATTTATAATGATGAAATGCGATACGAAGGAGAGAATCATTTTAGCATTTTAGCATTTAATCATTCAATCATTTACTCATTGAAGCATTTTTTTTGCCCACTAAATTGGTAGCAGAACCAAATAAAATACCCAAATATAATAAATACCAACCGCTATAAAAACTACTGCTACTACTTTGCGAAACCATTTTTCGAAGGCTTTAATTTTGTTGTAAACCCCACCAATTTTGCCTACCGAAAATGCCAGAAACCATGCGAATAGGATTACCGGAATTCCTGTAGCAATTGCAAAAACTATGGGCAAATACAATCCGGAAGCACTACTAATTGTTATCGGAATGAGCATCCCAAAATAAAGAACGCCACTGTAAGGGCAAAATGCCAAAGCAAAAACAACTCCGAGAAGGAGAACTCCCCAAAAACCGGTTTTACTTTTTTTCTGCATCTTTTCGGAAAGACGACCCAACATCGGGAAATTCAATTTTATTACATCGAGCATAAAAAGCCCGATGATAATTAGCAGTGGGCCCAGTAATTTTTCGCCCCAGGCATTTAAAAACCCGGTAACATGAAATTTGCTTGCCCCCAAATAAAATATAAGCCCGATTGAAGTGTAGGATATAGCCCTTCCGAGCGTGTAAATCAACCCGTTTACGAAAACTTTTCTTCGATTCTCGATATCTTTGCTAATAAAACCAATAGCTGTAATATTTGTTGCCAAAGGACAGGGGCTGATAGCAGTCATTAGTCCGAGCAAAAATGCTGAAAGAAAAGGCAATTGCGAATTTTCGTAAATCTCCTGAAGAAATTCCATTATTTCAATAATTCTTCAATGGTTTTCTTTACTTTTTTCTTGTACTTGTCGGGCTTGGTGCGTGCATTCATAAATGCATCATTTGTTAAATCAACCTGCTTATCACCGCAAGCAAACATCAAAGTTTGGCTACCGATTTCAAACTCATCCACCAATGTTCGGTTTGCCTCCTCCTCGATATTCACCAACATAAAGGTTACTCTTCCGTCTTTCATCAAGTCTAAAAAGTTTTCTTCAATGGCATTTTTTGTTTCATTTTCAACGGCCTCACAGGTAGCACACCTTCGGCTGTAATGAAAATAATATACCTCTACACTTTTTTCTTCAGGGGCAAAAGCAAGGTCGTTGTTCACCAACTTGCTTGCAAAAATGTTCATGTTAAATTGTGATGTCATTAAAACAAGCAACATAAGTCCGATAAATTTCTTCATGATCTCTTTATTGATTTGGTTAATATTTCGTTGATTTCTGAAGCTGTGGGCAGTCGTCCACTTACCTTCACCTCACCATCAACAACAAGTGCCGGAGTAGAGGCCACACCATATCCTAATATCTCAACAATATCTCTAATCTTCTGAACATTAGCATCAATACCATTCTCAGTAACCACTCTTTTGGTAAGCTCTTCAAGGCTTTTACATTTTGGACAACCAGGTCCCAAAATTTTAATATCCATTAGTTTCAATTTAAATACTGTTCGTAATTACACGAACATAAGTAGATTTTATTTTTATTGGTGAGATAAAAAAATGATTCAATGCTTTAATGATTCAATGCTAAAATGATTCAATGCTAAAATGATTCAATGCTAAAATGATTCAATGGTAAAATGATTCAATGGTAAAATGCTTCAATGCTAAAATGATTCTCTCCTTATCGCCTTGTCTCCTTATCGCATTATCGCCTTGTCTCCTTATCGCATTGTCTCCTTGTCTCCTTATCGCATTGAATCATTTACCACTAAAATGGTAGTAGAGTCAAATTATTAATTAAAATGTAAACCCTAAATCAAATTCCCATT
>JAOZRY010000763.1 GCA_029939965.1 Bacteroidales bacterium
TTTAGCCAAAAAATCATGTCTAAAGCCTCATGTTTATCCTTCCATCCCTGGTTTACATCAACATATAAAGGTACATCGGTAATTGACCGTATCGTGTTGATCATCTCCTTGTCGTTTCCACCGCCAAGCTTAACTTTAAGAACTTTGAAACGGCTGGCCTCTTCGGTTTTTAGTTTAACAACATCGGGTGTGTCTATCCCAATTGTAAACGATGTAACTGGTGTGTTTTCAGGGTTAAGCCCCCAAAGTTTATACAATGGTTGGTTTACAATTTTGCCGAACAAATCGTGCAAAGCAATGTCAACGGATGCTTTTGCTGCCCGGTTTTTTTTATCAACAGAATCTACATAATCCAAAATATCATCTATTCTAAACGGATCATTAAATTGCGACAGGTCAACTTTTTTCAGAAAGTTCATAACTGATTCCTGCGATTCGCCAAGGTATGGGGGCATCGAAGCTTCGCCGTAACCCACAAGTCCGTCAAACTCAATTTCTGTTAAAACCACCGGAGTAGTGTTTCTGGAAAACCCGGCAACCGTAAAGGTGTGCTTTAACTGTAAATCGTATGGTTTAAAAGTTAGTTTCATTTTCCCATTTCCTTTTGTTGGTGGTAACATTCCGTATGCTCCTTTTGAAACAATGGCCCCAACTGATGCTACACCAAGTGTTTTTACAAAAGTTCTTCTGTTGGCTTTAATCATATCAATTTATTATTTCCTTATAAAAATCGTTTTTTGTAATTTGTTGTACTCCAATCCCATCGGCTTCTCCTTTCACCCTAACAGCCCTGACAAATCGTTCTACATATTCCGGGATAAAATTGTTGCGTGTACTATCAATACTATTAATGTTTACTTTTCCCGAAGCATGGATAAACTCTGAATCGCCAATATACATAGCAACATGCCATACCCTTTCGGGAAGGGAATCAGAGGCCTTTCGCCCAAAAAACAGGAGATCGCCAGGCAATAGATCCTTGTACTCGTAGGTGGTTGTTATTATTTTTCCATATTTGGTTTGCTGTGAGGCATCTCTTTGCAATAAAGTTCCGTTCATGTAATAAATTGTTGATGTAAATCCACTGCAATCAATTGCTTTTGAAGAAGTTCCTCCCCATAAATAGGGTATGCCTAAAAATTTTTTGGCTGTTACAATTAATTCATTTTCAACAATCTGTTTATTAAAAATTTCTTCGATGTCGGTTACTTCATTTTTTTTAACCCAAGCAATACGTTTATCAGGATATTGCACCATGTAAAAATCGGCATTAGAGGAAACTACAGGTAAAATGCATCCAATAACCAAATCAGATATTGTTTGTGAATTAACATCGGGTCTTGAATAGGAAAAGCCATATTGTTTGTTGTAAATTACTTTTTTTGATAATTTATAATCCTGCAGCTCATTTTTGTCGATTCGTGCAACTGCCGGAGCATCAACCCAGGCTATATATTTATTTGGTGTTTGCAATAAATACCAGCCATTTTCCCTTTTTAAAATTCTAACCGGCGTACCCAATAAAGCCTGGGTGGAGATTTCGGCACTGTGGCGCGGATTGGAGCGTAAGTTGGCCCCATAAATTTTTATCAGGCCGTTAACTTTTTGTTATTTGTTTTTTTTGGGAAGCAGGTCGATACTGTTTTTTATATCAGGATATATTTTTAAAATAATATCATTTATATCGCTGAATGCATTTTTGTTATCAACTTCACCAATTAGCTCTATTGCTTCAGAAGTACCTGAAATTGACACATCCCAAAGCGAAATCCTTTTATCAGGAGCATATTTTAAACCTAATGAGTCGAGAAGAGAAGCAATATTAGAATGTTTGGTTTTATTTTGTTGAGGACTGCAGGCACTTAAAATCAACAAAACAATTATGGAAAAATAGGCAACCTTATTAAAATATTTCATTTGAAAATTTGTTTATTTTTCATAATCCATTTACAAAGCTACACAAAAACCGCCTGTTAACACTCTAATCGCAATTTAGATTAATTCTATTGATATTTTAATAATGGAGTAA
>JAOZRY010000131.1:0-4480 GCA_029939965.1 Bacteroidales bacterium
CACTAATTTGGGAAAGTCAGGATTCTGGTAACATTTACTAACCGGTCGTATCTGCCCCCAATAGGTTTGTAATAAACAAAAAAACTGTATTCGTTGTTGTTATCAAAAAAATTACCTTCAATTAACTCAATGTCTCCAATCTTCGAATCGTTGGGAAGCATAAGGAAGTGATAATTGTAGTAACCTTGTTTTAGTAATAAGCTTGCCTCAAAGCCCTCTTTTTCATAATTGTAAGTTAGTTCGGCTTCGTTAAGAAACTGCCAGTATGTGAGGCCTCCCATAATAAATAATTTACCCTGGATAAGTGGCGTGCTGTATGGAAGGAAAAAATTAACATTGGCATAATCGGCTTCAAAATTATTGTTGTACATATCCTCAGTCTTAATCAAAAACCTGCCGTTGATGCTTTCCTGTACATTTTCAAAAACATTTTTCTTTTTTACCTCGTCAGGGTGCAGATACACCTGATATCCGTTTTTGGGTGTATAATCAATAGCCGCTACCCTGAATGAGTTGTATCGGAGGCTTTTCAAATCAAAATATCTGAATCCGTTTCCACCATCAAAAACATTAATGCCATCATGATCGTACAAAAGTTCTGTGCCTGTTATTAGCCTGGGTTGCAAATCTGTTATGGCATTGTCCCATCTGCCGTTTTGCCTTATGGTAACATCAATTTCGCGAAGGGGGTCACTAAGACGCAAACCCGCAGTTTGTAAACTAAATCTTACTTCCTGGCGCGTATCACGCTCCGAAATATTTGATGGTTTTCTAACCCTCGCCATAATACTAACTTTTGTGTCAACTACAAAAAAACGACGTGTAAAAACTACATCGTCAGGATCGCCATTTTCAAAAACCTTTAAAAGATAATTTCCTGAAAGACGATATCTTATTACATCATTGGGGAAAGTTTTCCAGTAATGAGTATATTCCTGCATAGTATTTACCGAATATTGAAACTCGTCAATATAGTCATCCGAAAAACTCTCCAAATACTCATTAGGCATCAGATCCGATACATTCCAGTCGGCATCGCAATGAATAATTGTGTATTCATATTTTTTGTAATCACCACTCAAATCGTCAAACCTAAAAATTAATCGATCGTTGGAGTTGAGCTGTACAACAGGTTCCTCCATTTCATATCCCACACGGTATAATAATACTGTTTTAATATTGTCTTTGTAGATGTAATCCGAATTTCTTATAAAGTTTTCCTTGTAATAATCGTAATCATTGTCTTGTTGTGCAACAGCAATAGTATGGGAAAGCAAAGCCAAAAGAAGTGCAAAAAATATGGGTCTCATGTTGTAAGGTTTAATTTGTGATTCAAAATTTCGTCAAAAATAGCAATTAACGATTGGTGAAAAAAATTCTTATCAATTTTTGTTTCCAATAGAAATGAATTTTTCTTTATGATTATTTACAAGAATAAAAATCTCTATTGAGTATTTAAACCCTTAAAACATTTTTGTTAATTTATTAACAATACATACAAATATTTACATATTTTTGCGCCTCAAAATCGCAAATGGATGTTGGTATATTTATGCATATTGGCAAGTAAAAACTTGACGTAGATCAACCTTTTTTAACAGATGTATCAAAAAAGGAAGTTTATTAACAATTAAGAGTAAGTTTTGAATAGGGTGTCGGACGGAACAAAAATTTATTCATATTATTGCACCGTTTTTCGCTAATCATAGCTAACAATAATCAAGTAGCAGGTATCATTTTGAATTAATAATATGTCGAAAACAATCACTATTAAACAAGGTTTGAATATTAACCTTCAGGGTGAGGCAGAAAAAACTATCACTGAATTCGAGGCAGATCATTATGCCATAAAGCCAATCGATTTTCATGGTGTTTTCCCGAAATTGCTTGTACATGAAGGTGATAAAGTTAAAGCCGGTACACAAATCTTTTATGATAAGTATCGCGACAACATCAAATTCAGTTCTCCGGTAAGTGGAACCATTAAAGAAATCAGAAGGGGAGCAAAAAGGGTGTTGCTTGAGGTTTCTATCGAAGCCGACAAAGAACAAGCTTATGTTGAATTTGGCATTGCTGACCCCAATTCACTTCAACGCGAAGCAATTATAGAAAAGCTTTTAGAAAGTGGAGTTTGGCCGGTTATCAGGCAGAGACCATATACTGTTATTGCCAATCCGAAAGACGAGCCAAAAGCAATTTTTGTATCGGGTTTCGATACCAGCCCATTAGCTCCTGATTTCGATCTTATAGTTCATGGTCAGGGCAAAGCCTTTCAGGTGGGTATTGATGCATTAAAGAAACTCACACCTGGAATCATTCATCTGAACCTGGCTTCCGGCGATGCTACTTCAAAAGTATTTACAAACACCAAAGGTGCTCAGATAAACTATTTTAAAGGACCACATCCGGCAGGAAATGTTGGTACTCAAATTAACAAAATTGATCCTATAAATAAAGGGGAAGTTATTTGGCATTTGCGTCCTCAGGATGTACTTACCATCGGACGGCTGTTTATTGAGGGCAAATTTAATGCCGAACGTGTTATTGCGGTTACCGGTTCTGAAGTTCTTAAGCCACGATATTTTAAAACTAAGATCGGTGCTTCCATATCCAAAATGATAGCTGGAAATACCCGGGATGGCAAAGTGCGGTATATTAGTGGGAATGCCCTTACAGGTCAGAGAGTTGATAAAAACGGTTTTGTCGGGTTTTACGATTCGCAATTAACTGTGCTTCCCGAAGGTGATTATTATGAAATGTTTGGTTGGGCTCTGCCCGGGTTTGGTAAATTTAGTTTTTCCAAATCATTTCCAATCTTCCTTAATGGGAAAAATAAGAAATTCCGTTTGGATACCAACTTGCATGGCGGCCCACGAGCTTTAGTCATGACCGGTGAAATGGAAAAAGTATTCCCGTTTGATATTTATCCCATGCAGTTGATTAAGTCAATTATTATTGAGGATATTGATGCCATGGAAAATTTGGGTATTTATGAAGTGGATGAAGAAGACTTTGCCCTTGTTGAATATATTGATACTTCAAAAACTGAGGTTCAGACAATTGTTCGCCAAGGTATAGATATAATGAGAAAAGAAATGAGTTAATGAATAAATTCAAATAACATATAATGAGTGCATTAAGAAATATCGTTGACAAAATTAAACCGCAATTTGAGAAAGGGGGGAAGTTCTCGTATCTGCAAAGTACGTTCGAAGCTTTCGAAACCTTCTTATTTGTGCCCAACACAACGACACGAAGTGGCAGCCATATCCGTGATTTCATTGATATGAAACGTACCATGAGCGTTGTCGTTATGGCCTTAATCCCTGCACTGCTCTTTGGTATGTGGAATGTTGGTTATCAGCATCACCTATCATTTGGCGAAACAGCTACACTGTGGGAAAATTTTATGTATGGATTTATAAAGGTTTTCCCAATCGTTGTGGTGTCTTATGTTGTGGGGCTGGGTATCGAATTTATTTTCGCTCAACTTCGAGGTCACGAGGTAAATGAAGGTTTCCTGGTTTCCGGTATCATAATCCCTATGATTGTTCCTCCTGACACACCTTTGTGGATGGTTGCTGTTGCCACAGCTTTTGCTGTAGTTATCGGAAAAGAAGTTTTTGGTGGGACCGGGATGAACATCCTGAACCCTGCTCTTACAGCCCGTGCATTTCTATTCTTTGCTTATCCGCAGGATTTATCGGGCGATAAAGTTTGGATTGCCGAAAAAGCTGATGCTTATTCAGGAGCCACACCTCTTGGTAATTTATTAACAAATCAACCATTAGAAAGTCTTCCGAGTTTATCAGACATGTTTTGGGGAGTTATTCCCGGATCAGTGGGCGAAACATCTACCTTTCTGATTTTGGTGGGAGCTTTGTTCCTTATTATTACAGGAATAGGAAGCTGGCGGATTATGCTTTCTGTATTTTTGGGTGGCTTTGGGCTTGCAGCCTTTTTCTATGCCATTGGCCCGTATGTTGCACCTGACCATGTTTACCTTAATCTAAATCCTCTTTATCATTTGGTGATGGGTGGATTTGCTTTTGGAGCTATTTATATGGCAACCGATCCGGTAAGTGCTTCACAAACCAACAAGGGAAAATGGATATATGGAATCCTGATTGGTGTTGTTGCTGTGTTGATACGGGTTCTTAACCCCGCATATCCCGAAGGCATGATGCTGGCCATATTACTTATGAATGTATTTGCACCACTTATCGACCATTATGTGGTGGAAGGAAATATAAAGAAACGTATGAAACGTGCCAAATTAGCCACCGTATAAAAACTTATCACCTATGTTTACAAACAGATATATTTTTACTTACGCATCAGTGATGGTGATTCTGGTGGCAGCAATCTTGTCATCAGCAGCCATGGTATTAAAACCTTATCAGGAAGCAAATATCAAAGCTGAAAAAATCCAGGGTATCCTTGCTTCGGCAACTATCGAAACCAGTAGGGATGCTGCTGC
>JAOZRY010000131.1:4580-7488 GCA_029939965.1 Bacteroidales bacterium
ATGCTGGCCGATTGCCTCGAAAATTATGTTCCATACATTAAGAAAAACATTAAAAAATGAGCAATAAAGAACCTTTATTTTCAGCTAAAAACCGTAGGCTGCTTACCACACCGCTCAGCAAAGAAAATCCGATAACCATTCAGGTATTGGGTATTTGTTCCGCTTTGGCGGTAACAGTAAAAATAGAGCCTGCTTTTGTAATGGCACTTTCGGTAACCGCAGTATTGGCAATCGGAAATGTTTTGATATCGCTTTTGCGCAAAACTATTGCTCCACGTATAAGGATTATCGTGCAGCTTGTAGTAATTGCTTCTTTGGTAATTTTGGTCGATCAGGTGTTAAAAGCCTTTGTGTATGATGTGTCTAAACAACTCTCGGTTTTTGTAGGATTAATTATTACCAACTGTATTATTATGGGACGATTTGAGGCCTTCGCTATGAGCAATAAAGCATGGCCGTCTTTCCTTGATGGTATTGGCAACGCGATGGGCTATGGTTGGATATTGATTGTAGTTGCATTTTTTCGCGAACTACTTGGATCGGGTACAGTTTGGGGTTACCAGATTATTCCGCAAGGATTCTATGATTTTGGGTATAAAGACAATGGCCTTATGATATTGCCACCAATGGCACTTATAGTTGTTGGAATCATTATCTGGATAGAACGAAGTAGGAATAAAGAACTTATTGAGGAAAATTAAAAAGATTTAAGATTAACGATTTAAGATTAACGATTTAAGAAATTAGATTTAAGATTTAGGGTATCATGACAAAGGAAGAATTGGAAAATAGATTGATTGATTTTTCAGTAATAATTATCAATATTTCTGAGAATTTAAAAGATTCCAGAGCCGGAAATTATTTTGCTGGGCAAATTGTTCGATCTGGTTCTTCACCTGCATTAAATTATGGGGAGGCTCAAGCTGCCGAATCAAAAAAAGATTTTATTCATAAAATGAAGATTTGCCTTAAAGAACTTCGGGAAACTTTCGTAGCTTTAAAAATTATTAAACGAGCTGATTTACATCTTGATTATCCTCGCATTGATGATGCAACGAAAGAGTGTGATGAACTGATCTCAATCTTTGTTGCAAGTGTAAATACTGCTCAATCACACTAAATCTTAAATTTTAAATCGCAAATCTTCATTCTTAATTCATTTAAATAGAAAATTAAAAATAAATCATAATGGAGAATCTAATTAGCATTTTTGTGAAATCCATCTTCATCGATAACATGGTGTTTGCATACTTCCTGGGGATGTGTTCCTATCTGGCGGTATCTAAAACAGTAAAAACCTCTGTTGGGCTTGGGATTGCAGTAGTATTTGTGTTAGTGATAACTGTACCTGTCGATTACCTTATCAACAATTATTTGTTGCGGGAAGGTGCATTAATCTGGTTAAGCCCATCATTAGCAGATGTGGATCTCAGCTTTTTGAGTTTTATCATTTTTATTGCAGTTATTGCATCAATGGTGCAACTTGTCGAAATGATAATCGAGAAATTCTCTCCTGCACTTTACTCTTCACTGGGGATTTTCCTCCCGTTGATTGCCGTAAACTGTGCTATTTTGGGAGGGTCACTTTTTATGCAGGAACGTGAGTATGCTACTATTGCCGAGGCTACATCGTTTGGTTTAGGTTCTGGTATAGGTTGGTTTTTGGCCATAGTTGGTATTGCCGCTATTCGCGAAAAAATCAGGTATTCCAATGTTCCCGCTCCGCTTCGTGGACTTGGTATCACATTTATCATTACCGGATTAATGGGACTGGCTTTTATGAGTTTTATGGGTATCAAACTCTAAGCACGAAATAAACATCCTGTATTGAAATAGAAATAAAAGAAATTGAAAATAGTAACAATTTAATATTCACAAACATGATTTTAGCAACTGGAATTGGTGGGGTTATTGGAATTAGTATAGCCATTTTCCTTATCATCATCATTTTGCTTGTAAGCATTCTGCTTTATGCCCGCACTAAGTTAATGCCGCAAGGAAAAGTTAAGTTGAATATCAATGATGAAAAAGAAATTGAAGTAGATCCGGGTAACACAGTGCTTACAACCTTAGCCAATGAAGGTATATACCTTCCTTCGGCATGTGGTGGTGGTGGTACATGTGCCATGTGTAAATGTCAGGTTCTCGAAGGTGGTGGATCAATACTGCCAACCGAGGTAGGATATTTTACACGCAAGGAACAAGCCAGCAACTGGAGGCTTGGCTGCCAGGTAAAAATAAGAGAAGACATGAAGATTCATGTTGAGCCTGAGATATTCGGTATCAAAAAGTGGGAGTGCGAAGTGGTTTCTAATCACAATGTAGCTACTTTTATTAAAGAGTTTGTGGTTAAACTTCCCGAAGGTGAAACCCTCGATTTCAAATCAGGTGGCTATATTCAGATTGATGTACCACAAATTGAAGTTGATTTTAAGGATATTGAGGTAGAAAAAGAATATCGTGGCGATTGGGATAAGTTTAAAATGTGGGATTTGAAAATGAAAAATCCTGAACCTATCTACAGAGCGTACTCCATGGCAAACCACCCTGCCGAAGGAAATATCGTAATGCTTAACATTCGTATTGCTACACCTCCGTTCGATAGAAAAGCTGGTGGTTTTATGAAGGTAAATCCGGGTATTTGCTCATCGTTCATCTTCTCGCGTAAGCCAGGCGATAAAGTTACTATATCAGGCCCTTATGGCGAATTCTTTATCAAACCCACCGACAAGGAGATGATGTTTATTGGTGGTGGTGCAGGTATGGCTCCAATGCGCTCACATATTTTCGACCAGTACCAAACCAAGCATACGAACCGTAAAGCTACTTTCTGGTATGGTGGCCGTTCGTTGCGAGAGTTATTTTATATGGATGATTTTGAAAAAATTCAGGCCGAAAACAAAAACTT
>JAOZRY010000132.1 GCA_029939965.1 Bacteroidales bacterium
TCTACCAAGGTTTAAAGCAAAAAAATAAGGTTTGTTGAAAATCGTGTAAAAGTGTTCACCCCGTTAAATAATAGCACAAAACGACAATACATTTAACGGGGTAAACTAATTTTCGCACTGTATGAAAGATGCCAAACATTTAATCATTTTAGCATTTAATCATTAAAACATTTTATCATTGAATCATTTTAACATTGAATCATTTTAGCATTAAATCATTTTAGCATTAAATCATTTTAGCATTAAATCATTTTAGCATTAATAAATGAAAAAGATTGAATTTCGGTTTTCAGTTTCAAATAAGTTGATTATAGGATTTGGCATTATTACTCTTGGTGTATTAATTAGCAGCATACTTACCTACACTACTCTTGATAAAAGCAGGAAAGTGAGCGATGAGATCACTAAGATTTATTCACCATCGGTTTCCTATCTTAACGATCTGTTGTTTCAAATGAATAATTCGAAAACGCTGATCAAAAATTGGGTGTTTATCGATAAAAAGAGGGATACACCTGATAAAACAAAACTAAAAGAACTTCATTCAAAAGATTTCCCCAAGCTTATTAAAAAGCTCAATAAAATATCGGAGAAATGGAGCGAGGATGAACGTAAAGCACTTAGCGAAATTTATTCGGCCATCAACGACACCCTTTTCGTTAAGCATAAATATGTAATGAATTTACTTAGCAGCTTCGATGATTATGAAGATGTAATGATAGTTTTTGAGGTTAACCCCATGGTTGAAGATGGGGGAGAGGTGATGGTAACTACTGATGAAATAATTGAAAAACTTACCCTTCTTACCAAAAAACAGGAAGCACTGGTTGAGAGTTCTCTAAAAAAAATGGACTCATCTTTTAACTGGTTTCAAAATATGGTGGTAATCATGGGAATTATTCTGGTTATAGTTGCCATATTTGCAGCATATCTAACTACCAAATCGCTTGTAAGGCCAATAAACTATTTGAAAGATATTATTTTGTTGATGGGTAAAGGTGTTTTGCCACAAGAAAAAATTGAAAGCGGAAATGATGAAATTGGCGATATGTCAAAAGCCTGTGGTCTTTTGGTTGATGGGTTAAAAGAAACTTCGCGGTTTGCCGGTGAAATAGGAAAAGGAAATTTCGATGAGGATTATAATGCTCTTAGCGATGATGATGCTCTTGGAAACTCGCTTTTGCAAATGCGTTCTAATCTGCTGGAACTTTCAAAAACCAACGAAACAAACAATTGGTTTCAAACCTCGGTTATGAAGATTAGCGATATAATGCGCGGAGAAAAAACAGCAAAAGAGCTTGCTAATCAATTACTGTCGTTGCTCGCCGAATTATTGGATGTACAGCTTGGTGTTTTGTATGTTGCAGGTGCAGACGATACATTTGTACTTACCGGTACTTATGCTTACGATGTGAGAAAAATTAACCAAACCGATATTAAAAAAGGCGAAGGCCTTATTGGGCAGGCAATTGTTGAACAACGTACCATACTTTTTACCGACCCGCCCAAAGATTATGTTTATATTCAATCGGGGTTGGGTAAAATAGCTCCCAACAATATTCTTATTTCTCCGCTTGTGTATCAGGATAAGGTGATTGGCGTTTTTGAACTCGGAACAAGTGGCCGGATGAATAAACTTCAAATTGATCTTGTTAAACAGATTACCGAAAGTATTGCCATCGCATTTAATTCGATCAAGACCAGGGGCGAAATGCAAACCATGTTGAGTACAACCCGCAATCAGGCCGAAAAACTTCAAATTCAGCAAGAGGAACTCACCAACAAGAATGAAGAGTTGCAGGTACAACAAGGTGAACTCAAACAGAGGAATGAGGAAATGCAAATGCAGCAGGAAGAGTTGCGCGTGGCCAATGAAGAGTTGGAAGAGCAAACCAAAGCACTCAAAAAATCGGAAGAGAGCCTTCAATCCCAGCAGGAAAAACTACAAGTAACCAACCAGGAACTTGAAGGAAAAACCAAATCTCTCGAAGTACAGAAAAAGAAAATATCAAATAAAAATCTGGAGCTTGAAGTTGCACGCGATAATATTGAACAAAAGGCCAAAGAACTTGAGATTTCGAGTAAATACAAGTCAGAATTTTTGGCAAACATGTCGCACGAGCTGAGGACTCCTTTAAACAGCCTCCTGATTCTTTCGCGCGACCTTGCCGATAATAAAAACAAGAATCTTTCTGACGACCAGATCGAATCGTCTGAAATAATCTATAAAAGCGGTAATGATCTTTTAATTCTTATTAATGAAATACTCGATCTTTCTAAAATTGAGTCAGGCAAAATGGCTCTAAATATAGAAGATATAAAGTTACAGACAATTAAAGAAAATATTGTCCGCCAATTCAAACCAATTACAAATCAGAAACAACTTTCGTTAAACCTAAACGTCGATAATAATGTTCCCGAAAACATTGTTACCGATATTCAAAGGTTGGATCAGATTATTAAGAATCTTATATCGAATGCAATAAAATTTACCAGCGAAGGAGGAGTAACTATTCATTTTCACCTTCCGGCTTCGGGAATCGACCTTTCGCGTAGCGGATTAGATGCTGGCCACACGCTGGCAATATCGGTTATCGATACCGGAATCGGGGTGCCAAAAGATAAGCAGCTTGCCATTTTTGAAGCATTTCAACAAGCTGATGGTGGCACATCCCGAAAATACGGTGGCACAGGTCTCGGATTGTCTATTTCGAGGGAGCTGGCCAAACTGCTTAGAGGCGAAATAATGCTACAAAGCGAACCCGAAAAAGGCTCAACATTTACATTGTACATTCCATTAGACCTTAAAAAAGTGGAATCTAAGACTGACATGATAGATGAAAGGGCTGATGCAAAAAACAAAAAACGAAATATTGCTACCCAAAAACCGGTGAAAATAAAGACGCAGAAATCCCCTGAAATTGTTTTTCAAGCTTTACAAAATGCCCCCTCCATTCAAAAAACGGTGTCGATCGATGATGATAGGAATAACATAAATAAAAATGATAAAGTAATTTTGATTATTGAAGATGATCCCGAATTTGCAAAAATATTGCTTAAGCAAGCGCACGGAAATGATTTTAAATGTCTTGCAAGTGCTACCGGTGAGGAGGGTTTGAGTTTGGCTACCAAATATTTGCCCAATGCTATTATACTGGACATCAAACTTCCGGGCATTGATGGGTTGACCGTATTAGAAAAATTAAAAGACAATCCTAAAACCCGACATATCCCGGTTCATGTAATGTCTGCTCTTGAAGAAACAATTGATGTTTATAAAAAAGGAGCTATTGGATTTTTAAATAAGCCCGCAAAGCCTGTTGACCTTAAGAATGCCTTTGGTAAGATTGAGCATTTTATCGACCGAAAAATGAAAGACCTCTTAATTGTTGAAGATGACCCGAATATGCGCAAGGGCATTAAGGTGGTAATTGGTGAGGAAGATGTTAAAATAACTGAAGTTGAATCTGGCGCAGAGGCTTTTAATGCTGTGGCTTCTGGTTCGTTCGACTGTATGGTGCTCGATTTGGGATTGCCGGATATGACTGGTTTTGAGTTGCTCCGAAAACTTGACCGGGAAGAAAATATCAACATTCCACCAATTATTGTTTATACAGGTAAAGAACTTACCAAAGAGGAAAATGAAGAATTGCACCACTACACCAACTCCATTATTATTAAAGGTGTAAAATCGGAAGAGCGATTATTGGATGAAACTGCACTTTTTCTTCATCGTGTTGTTGATGATTTGCCCGACAATAAAAAAACGATAATTACAAACCTTCATGATAAAGAAAGATTTTTCCAAGGCAAAAGAATAATGGTGGTGGATGACGATATGCGTAATGTTTTTGCATTATCGAAGGTGCTTTCAGGAAAGGGAATGGAGGTAGTTAAAGCTGTTAACGGACAAATGGCACTTGATGTTTTGAGAAAAGACACCGAAATCGATCTTATACTAATGGATGTTATGATGCCGGTAATGGATGGGTATGAGGCAATTAAAGCTATCCGAACACAAATGAGATTGACGAAATTGCCGATTATTGCTCTTACTGCCAAGGCCATGAAAGACGACCGCGAAAAATGTATCGAAGCCGGTGCCGATGATTATATGGCAAAACCGGTTAATATCGAAAAACTACTATCGCTAATGCGCGTTTGGTTATATAAAAAATAAACAATGAAAGAAAATCCTAAAGTATTAATTGTTGACGACCGACTCGAAAACCTGATTGCACTCGAAAAAGTACTTAATGTTTTCGATGTGGATTTTATCAGAACTACATCAGGGAATGAAGCCCTCGCTATGACATTGATGTACGATTTTGCCCTCGCAATTGTAGATATCCAAATGCCCGAAATGGATGGGTATGAAACCGTGGAGTTGATGAGGCAGGAAGAAAAAACCAAGTTATTGCCGGTTATTTTTGTTTCGGCAATTTATACCGAAGATTTTCATATTATAAAAGGTATCGAAACCGGTGCTGTCGATTTTATTCCAAAACCTATTGTACCCGCCATTCTCCGCGGAAAAGTAAAAGTATTTCTTGATCTTTACATTCACAAAACCCAGTTGGAAGATATTGTTGCAAAACGAACTCTTGAACTTAACAAAATAAATCAAAAACTGAAACTGGAAATAGCAGAAAGAAAAAATGCCAACCTCATTGCCGAAGAAGCTAAAGCCAAAGCATTAACAGCCGATAAACACAAATCTATTTTTCTGGCAAATATGTCGCATGAAATCAGGACTCCCCTCAACGGAATTATCGGCATGACATCAATATTAAAAAAAACCCATCTTAGTAAACAACAAATTGAATATGTTGATATTATAAGTTTTTCCGGTTCAAGCCTGATAAGCATTATTAACGATATACTTGATTTTTCGAAAATTGAATCCGGACATATCCAACTTGAAGAAATAGTTTTTAATTTACATGAAAAAATTGATAATGTTTATAAACTTTTACAGCACAAAGCACAGGATAAAAATCTAAAATTTGATGTAAAGATTGATTCCGGAGTTCCGGTATTTATCGTTGGCGATCCGTTGAGACTTAAGCAAATTATTATTAACCTTGTAAATAATGCTATTAAATTTACAGAGAAGGGGAGTGTTTCCCTCGAAATTATAAATATTTCCAGGGTGGATAATAACATTAAACTGATGTTTAAAATTATTGATACCGGGGCGGGTATTTCAGAACAAGGAAAAAGGAAGCTTTTCAAGGAATTTTCGCAAGCCGATGCCTCAATTTCGCGTAAACATGGTGGCTCAGGTCTTGGTTTGTCAATTTCGAAAAACCTTGCAAAAATGATGAATGGCGATATTGGCGTGATAAGTGAGATAGGAAAGGGTTCCAACTTTTGGTTTACGGCAATGTTTAAAATGGGCGAAAAGAAACCAGAAGAGAAGAAAATAGTTGCAAAGGATAAAACATCTGCCATTAGAAAACTTAAAATACTTCTTGCCGAAGATAATAAGATAAATCAACGTGTTGCAATTGTAAACCTTAATATAATGAGGCACAAGGTAGATGTTGCCAACAATGGAGAAGAGGCCGTAGAACTGTTTAAAGAAAATTTGTACGATATTGTTCTTATGGATATTATGATGCCGGTGATGGATGGAATTGAGGCAACCCGGCTGATAAAAGAAATACAGGAGGATCAAAAAATTAAAAAGGGAATCCCAATAATTGCAATGACAGCAAATGCATTGAAAGGAGACCGCGAAAAACTCTTGTTGCAGGGAATGGATGCATATATAAGTAAACCCTATAGCCCCGAAGAACTTAAGGAAGTTCTCGTAAAAGTACTGTGAGAACATAAATGAGAAATTGATTTCTTATGAACGATAAACAAAAAATATTAATAGTTGATGACAGGGTAGAAAACCTTGTTGCTCTTGAAAAACTTTTAGATTACTTTGATGTTGAATTTGTAAGGGCATATTCGGGGAATGAAGCGTTAGTAAATACTCTACTTCATGATTTTGCTCTCGCAATTATCGATATTCAGATGCCCGAAATGGATGGGTATGAAACTGTGGAGTTGATGCGGCAGGAAGAAAAAACCAAATTGCTGCCGGTTATTTTTGTTTCGGCTATTTACAAAGACGATTTTTATATTATTAAAGGTATCGAAACAGGGGCTTACGATTTTATTTCAAAACCAATTGTACCTGAGATATTAAAAGGCAAAGTGAAAGTGTTTCTTGATATGTACTCACAAAAAAGGGAACTTGAACGGATGAATGCCGAGCTAAAAGTTGCAATGAACAGAGCCGAAATGGCAACCCAATCAAAATCGTTGTTCCTTGCCAGCATGTCGCACGAAATACGCACTCCGCTCAATGGTATTATCGGTATGGTAAATATCATGAAATATACAGAGCTTACAAAAGAACAGGTGGAGTATCTTGATATTATTAATATATCCGGAAATAATCTGCTTACGATTATCAACGATATTTTAGATTTTTCAAAAATCGAATCCGGTCAGATTGATCTCGAAAATGCCACTTTTAATATACATAAAGAAATTGATGACATCGTTAAATTATTGAGTCTCAAGGCAAAAGAAAAACGATTAGAGATGATCGTTAAAATTCACCATTTGGTTCCTGAATTTATAAAAGGTGATTCTCTTCGTCTTAAACAAATTATTATCAATTTGGTGAATAATGCAATTAAGTTTACTCCCTCAGGAAGTATTACGCTTCAGGTAAATTTGTTTCAGTCGAAAAATAAAAAACCTGATAAAAGGAGTAATATCGTAAAACTTATTTTTTATGTTATCGATACAGGTATTGGAATTTCGGAAGAGGGTATTGGACGGCTTTTTAAAGTTTTTTCGCAAACCAAAAGTTCAACATCGCGAATTTATGGTGGCACCGGGTTAGGGCTTGCCATTTCTAAAAATCTTTCGAAAATTATGCATGGTGAGATAGGTGTTGAAAGTAAAGAAGGTGTTGGCTCAAAATTTTGGTTTACTGCCGAATTTGAAAAAAGTAAAGATGTTTTAAAAGATATTGAAGAAAATATTGAAGACGATCATAAAACGAATAATGTCCTAAACATTCTCCTTGTCGAAGACAATCTGATTAATCAGAAAGTGGCGATTTTTAGCTTGAAAAAACTGGGACATCATGTTGATCTTGCTGAAAATGGGAAAATTGCTTTTGAGAAATTCAAAAAGAATAAATATGATCTTATCCTTATGGACGTTCTTATGCCAGTAATGGATGGTGTTGAGGCAACCCATAAAATAAGGGAATTTGAAAATAATACTAATGCGCATAAACGAATTAAGATTTTTGCTATGACAGCGATGGCTCTCAAGGGCGAAAAGGAAAAACTGATGGCTGAAGGAATGGACAATTATCTTAGCAAACCTTTTAAACCTGAGGATCTCACCAAATTGTTAAAATCGACCAGTATGTAAAAATTTGGTTCTACTGTTGGTACAATGGTACAATG
>JAOZRY010000764.1 GCA_029939965.1 Bacteroidales bacterium
GCGACAATGTAACCGAAATGATTGCCGAAGTGGTGGCAGCACGTAAACTGGAAACCACCGGCGAGGTGATCATCAAAACCGTCCACCCCCACCCCACCATGTCGGAGGCGGTGATGGAAGCCACGGCGGCGGCTTATGGGGAGGTGATTCACATTTAGGATTTGTATAGCATTCGGCTAATCCAATATATTGAGACGAGATTTTTTTTAATCGTTAGTGTATGTGTTTTCAAAAGTTCTAATTATCCCTTAAATCCGCAAGTAGTTATTAACAAAAACCGTTAAAACATTGTGCAAAAGTATTTTACACAATGTTTAACGGCTGAAAAAATTCATCTATTTTAGTGGCGTGAAATCATAAAAATAGAACTAAAACTTTTTCAGCGTGAAAGTACAACAAATTTCATCAAACGTAAGCCCTTTTGCAGGAATTTCTTTTGTCAATCAAAGTTTCAACAAGTCTGGTTTGTCACAACTAATTGATAATGAGCTTGGACAAAGAGTTAAATCTTTCGGGTTTTCTTACAGCGAAATAATCAGAAACCTAACGAATGTATTTTGTAGTGGTGGCAGTTGTGCCGAAGATATTCAAACCCATTTAGGTAAACATCTGAAATCTATCCCAGGAAATAATGTGCCAAGTGCAGATACTACATTGCGGGGCATAAAAGAATTGTGCACCTCAAACACTACATTTATATCCAAACAGAACAACAACTATGAATTTAATATTAATACGAAGCTCAACACGCTAAATATTAAATCATTATTACTGACTAACCAGTTGCAGCAAGGCACTTGTTATGATTTTGATTATGACAATCAAGTTATTGCCACCGGAAAATACGACACCAAAAACACCTATAAACGTACAAAAGGTTATTTTCCCGGGGTAGCAACCATCGGGAATAAAATTGTTTATGTTGAAAACCGGGATGGTAATGCCAATGTAAAATTTGAACAGGCATCTACACTTACCAGGTCATATAACCTATTGAAAGAGAACGGCATTGAAGTAAACCGTTCCCGAATGGATGCAGGGTCTTATTCAAAAGATATTATAGAAGTAGTTGCTTCAAATAGTAAGTTGTTCTACATAAGGGCCAATAAATCTGCCGAGCTTTTCAGGCAAATATCAGAGATTGAGACATGGGAAACAGTAGAAATTAATTATAAATTATACCAGGTAGCCTCAATACCATTTGCTCAATTTTTTGAACAGGAGAATTATCGCTTGGTCATTATGCGAGAAAAAGGTAAAGGTAATCAGATAGATATGTTTACTGGTGATACTTTTATGTACCGCTCAATCCTGACTAATGATTGGGAAAGTACAGAAAAACAAGTGATTGAATTTTATAACCAAAGGGGCAGCAGCGAAAAACTTTTTGATGTGATGAACAATGATTTTGGCTGGAAACACCTGCCATGTTCGTTTATGAACGAAAACACAGCTTTTTTAATCATCACTGCAATGGCAAAAAACTTTTACAATTACTTTGTCGAAATAGTATCAAAAGTGTTTAGCGACATAAAACCTACAACCAGGCTTAAACGGTTTATATTCAGGTTCATATCAGTTGCTGGCAAATGGATTTATACCGGAAGGCAATGGGTGCTAAAACTTTACACCGACAGACCTTATGAATCCTTGATAGTCTAAAAACAAAGGGTTTTGTAATTTTTTTTTATTTTCATGGGATAACTATATCCAGGAAATAATTGGGTGTAATTAGTATGTTATTGTATTTGTGTGCGTTACAAAATTATATGATAGGTTTTGAACAAAGATAATTTGGTTGGGCTTGTCAGTTCCGTTTATATATTCTCCGAAAGAAATCTTGCACCAACTTTTTATTGCAGAACTCCGATTATAACAGTATTTTTGACGATTATTGGTAATAAACTACAAAATTTCAACTTAAGATTACGTATTCTGGCTCGTAATTTTTTTCTTGCGGATTTAAGGTATACTAAAATCATGTGCGCTCGATAAGGAACTAAAAGGGGAGGAAAGTAATGAT
>JAOZRY010000133.1 GCA_029939965.1 Bacteroidales bacterium
GGTAGAGGTAGAGGTTGAGGTAGAGGTAGAGGTTGAGGTAGAGGTAGAGGTTGAGGTAGAGGTAGAGGTTGAGTAGGAGAGGAGGGGCAGCATAAAAATATGATAATGCAAGTTTCTGAAGTTAAAATATGAATACTAATAATTTTATTCACCAATTAACATCACAAAAATGAAAATTCTAAAGAGAGTATTAATTGCAATCGTTCTTCTGGTTGTATTGGTATTAGTTGTTGCTGCTATTGCTCCAAAGAAATACGCTGTGGAACGTGAAGTAATAATTAACCAACCCACGACAGAAGTATTTGAGTATGTTAAGTTTTTGCAAAATCAGGATAATTTTAGCACCTGGGCAAATATGGATCCACAAATGGAAAAAACGTTTGAAGGTACGGATGGTGTAGTTGGATTTGTTTCGGCCTGGAAAAGTGAGAATCGGGATGTAGGAAGGGGCGAACAGGAAATTATGCGTATTTCCGATGGTGAGCGAATTGATTATGAACTGCGTTTTTTTGAACCCTGGGAGGCTACCAATCAGGCTTACATACTTACCGAAAACATTGGAGAAAATGAAACTTTGGTAAAGTGGGGTTTTAACGGTAGTATGTCTTACCCCTCCAACCTTATGCTCCTGGCAATGAACATGGATGAAATGTTGGGTGGTGATCTTGAAAAAGGGTTGGATAATCTAAAAATTATTCTGGAGAAATATTAGAGGTATATCAAAGTGGATTTTTCTTTTCGGTGTTGGTTTTAAATCTTTGGTGAGAGGTGTTAAAAATTCAACTCTTAAAAACACAATTCATTGGTTGTTCATAGTTTATGGTATGATGAATAATCTACTTTTTCGTTCTGTATATTATCCCCCCGTTGTAGTCCGTTTTTACTCACATATCAAGTTTAATATTCAGGATGCACTTAAATCTATCATTGCTCTTAAAAGCTAATCAACCCAATGCCATGCAAAAATACAACTGCTATTGCAACAGGTGCAAGTATCTTTACCAAAAACAGGAAACCATTTAAAAAGAATTTGGAAATATAACCACCATGAAGTATTTCATCTTTAATTTTTTTGCGCCCCAGATACCAGCCTGTAAACAGAGCAATAAACATACCTCCCAGAGGTAGTAGCATATTTGCAGATATCCAATCAAGTAGATCGAAAAAGTTCAGGTCGAAAAAGGTAACGTCTTTCATAATGCCCATGGATAAGGAGCACAAAATCCCCAAAAAGCTAATTAATACTGTGGCAAGTATTGTGGCATTTCTTCGCTTTATTTTTAATTCTTCACTAAAATATGATACGGCAACTTCCAATATTGAAATGGATGAAGTGAGGGCAGCAATTGTTAACAGCACAAAAAACAGGATAGAGAAAAAATATCCGCCCGGCATCAACTCAAAAACGTTTGGTAGTGTAATAAATACCAATCCGGGGCCACTGGCTTCTTCGATTCCGAAAGCAAAAACTGCCGGAAAAATGGCTATGCCGGCAAGTAGGGCAATTACAGTATCAGCAACAGTAACCTGGATAGCTGTATGGATGAGGTTGTTTTTTTTGTTGATGTACGATCCGTAAGTAATAATTGTACCCATGCCCAAACTGAGTGTAAAAAATGCATGACCCAGCGCGCTCAATACTCCTTCGGAGGTTAGTTTGGAGAAATCGGGATAAAAAAGAAAACGCAAGCCTTCGGCAGCTCCGTCCAGCGAAAGTGCCTTTACATCGAGTATAATTATGATAAGCACTAAAACCGGCATCAGAATTTTTGAAAACTTTTCGATACCCTTTTTTATGCCAATCATTACAATGGCTCCGGTGGCTACCATGAATAACAGTTGAAATAAAACAGGTGTAATTGTTGATTCCTGAAAAGTAGAAAAAAGTGTATTTAATTCCGCAGGGCTTTTTTCGTGAAATTGATTACCCAAAGATTTGATTACATACTCAATACTCCATCCGGCTATTACACCATAAAATGAAAGTATCATAAAGGCAGCTGCCACACCCATCAATCCTACATATTTCCATGGCGTGTTTGGTGCCAACTTTTTAAATGCTCCAAATGGATTTCGCCCCCCTTTTCGACCTATTACAAATTCGGAAAGCATAATTGGCAGCCCTATTGCCAAAATAAACCCAAGATAAACGAACAAAAATGCTCCGCCTCCATATACTCCTGTTATGTACGGAAATTTCCAAATATTGCCAAGTCCGATGGCCGAACCTGCAGCGGCGGCCACAACACCTAATTTAGATCCAAAATTATCGCGCTTTGTCGGGTTTAGTTTTTCCATGTTATGATGATAAAATTTATTTTTTAATAAAATGCAATGATACGAAATTTGAAATTTCAAGAATATCTGATGTTAATATTAGGATGGGTTTACGCCCGGATTGACATTATTAAGGAAACTTCAAAAGTAAATCAGGCTTTTGCTTTTGAGGGTAAATCTAATCCGATTCCTGAAACTTTGTCTTCGCGCTTTAGCAGCAATGCAAAAACAAAACCTACCACACCCAAAGTTGCAAACATTAGAATGGTGGAGGTGTAATCAAGTGTTTGGGTACCATCGGTACTTGATGAGTCCAACAGTTTTCCGGCAAGTATCGGGAAGAGAAATAGCCCGAAGTTTTGCACCGAAAACATCAAACCATAAGCTGATCCAATGCCTTTTTCGGGGACAATTTTTGCAACCGAAGGCCACATTGCTGCCGGAACAAGGGCAATAGAAATTCCTAAAACAATTAATGGAATAACAGGATAAAAGTTGGTTAGCGCAAATGTGAGGTGAACCACTGATAGTGTGAGCGATCCGTAAATCATTAGTTTTGTGCTGTTACCAAACTTATCAACAAATAATCCGATTAGTGGTGTAGCAATCATCGTTACCCAATAAAGTATTGAAGCTATTTTTCCGCTTTGCGAAAGGTCCATTCCAAACTTATTAAAAAGGAAATCGGGTGCAAAAGCCTGAAATGGAAATACAGCCGAATAAAAAGTTACGCAAAGTATGGTAATATAAATGAACGATCGGTTGCTGAGTAATTTTTTTAAATCAGAAAAACGAAAACTATCTTCTTTCAATTCGGGTTTCCTAAGGTGAGTTTGCCGGTCGAGTTGCTTGTCGAAAATTGTATAGATAAGAAATGCCAATAAAGCGATAAGAAGCAACATTGCTGCAAACCAAATTGCTATAGTCCAATGCGATGCAGATTGGGCTATGTCGGCTGAATAATATAATGCGAGTGCTGATCCGCCACGGGCAATCCCGATTTTTATTCCAAATGCTGCTGCAAGCTCCTTTCCCTTAAACCATTTTACAATAACTTTACTCACAACCACAATGCTGGTTTCTGCGCCAAGCCCAAACAAAAATCTTCCTAACAACATCATTTTAAGTTCGGGCGAATAATTGGTAAGGAAGGAATTAAAGAAAGCATATCCAAATCCATCGTTCGAATAAAATTGGCTGGCACCATAGGCCGTAACAAGTCCGCCTGCAGCCATTAATCCAACAAACAAAAAACCTGTTCTTCGTATTCCCAGTTTATCGAGAATAACTCCACCAAATACAGCCATAAGCAGAAACGTATTTGGGATGGAGTATGCCGAAACAAACAGCCCGTAATCTGATGAGGTGATATCGAAATTTTCTTCTAATAATCTTTTGAGTGGTGATATGGCATCGTAGAAATAGTAATTTGCTCCCTGTACAAATGCGATAAGTAATAAGATCGAAAACCTAAAAAACGGCTTGTCTCTTGAAGTTAGGATTTGTATCATCTATATCTGGAATAAAAAAAAGAAAGGTGCTCGATGGCACCTTTCTGTTATGCAGTATTATTATTTTAATTTTCAATATTTGGCTTTTCAAGCCCGTAACCTTTTTTCTTATCCTCTGCCTTAAGTAACATAGCCACAACTACCGCCAACACCCCAAATACTGTAAAAATCAACATCGGGATTGTATAATCGTAAGATACATTTTCACCTGCTGCTTTTGCTGCTGAAACGCCAGGATTAGTTTGGTCAAGAACAATTCCAATAAGCAATGGAACACCCATTAATCCCCAATTTTGAATCCAGAATATTAATGAATATGCCGTTCCCAATTGTTTTTCAGGAATAATTTTGGCAACTGATGGCCACATAGCTGAAGGAACAAGCGACAAGGCCACACCGAGAAGGATAACAAGTACCACAGCCACCATCCAATGATTAAAAATTGGCAATGAGAATACTCCATGGATGAAAATAAGCATTACAGCACCAATAATCATAATCGTGGCCCCCTTACCTTTTTTGTCGTAAATACTACCAAATAATGGTGTAAGGAATAGCGTACCTAAAGGCAGCAAACTTGGAATGAGACCAGCAGTTTCGTTGCTTACATGATATTTGTTAACCATGAGGTCAGCAGCATATTTCAGGAATGGAAATACCGATGAATAGAACAAAACGCAAAGCATTGCAATAAGCCAGAATCCTTTATTTTTTATTATAAGACCAATGTCACTAAATTTAAAAGGATCATCTGCTTCAACATTATCTTTTGAATAAGAAGCATCGAGTTTTTTATCCATAAATGTATAAACAAAAAATGCGATGAAACCAATAACGAGAAGTACCAGTGCAAAAGCAATAGGCGCAGAAATTGAGTCGTCGAAATAGGTAGCTATCGGAACCGGAGCAGCCATGGCTAATAAGGTTCCCAAACGGGCAACTGCCATTTGCATACCCATGGCCAAAGCCATTTCGTAACCTTTGAACCATTTTACGATAATTTTTGAAACTGTGATTCCTGCAATTTCAACACCTACTCCAAAAATTGCAAACCCAACTGAGGCAAGGGCTACCTGCGATTTTAATCCAAATATCATTGCATCAGGAGCAAAGGTTGTTGAAATGGCATAGTACTTAATACTTGCACCTATTACCATAATTCCTGAAGCCATGAGCCCTGTAAATCTAACGCCCATTTTATCGAGAATTATCCCACCTAAAATCAACATTACAAAAAATACGTTTAACCACCCGTAGGCACTGGTAAAAATACCATAATCAGTACTTGTCCATTTAAACTGAGCTTCAAGCATGGGCTTAAGTGGCGACATGATGTCGGTTAACATGTATCCGGCAAACATTGTGATTGAGATAATGCCCAGTGCTCCCCACCTTGCTGCTTTCGAATCTCGTAAAGATTTGTGAATTTGTTCCATTATGTAAATTTTAGTTTTTTAAAGCTGCCAAATTTACAATTATTCAACTAACGGAAAAGGATTATTGAAAATCAAAACACAAAATTTAATGATTCTATATAAATCAAAAAAACATATTGTCAGAAAAAAGTAATTTTGTCTAAAATCTACTAATAATTAGAATTATGAAGAAACAAATACATTACTATTTAGGATTCATTTTTTGCCTCGTGGCAATTAATATCAATGCACAGATAAGCGAAAAAAGCCCCCCGCCAACAACACTTCAGGATATTAATAATGATCTTTATTCTGTAATTGAAATACCCTCGCCCGATGTTACTACTCTTTTGCAGGAAGACAGTTTTACTGATAAACATGGTATTGCCATGCGTTTTGCTGTTTCTACACCTGTTAATATAAACCTGCCTGAAGATGGAACATGGATGCAGCTAAATGATGGTAGCAGTATTTGCAGAATTGCCATTACCTCCAAAAAAGCCCAGGCATTAATTATGTATTACCGCGAATTTAAAATCCCCAAAAGTGGAAAGCTGTTTTTATACGATGAAAGCAAGCGTCAAAGTATTGGAGCTTTTACTAATTTTAATAATAGAAATGGGGGCAAATATGCTACCGAAATGATATATGGTGAAACAACCATTCTTGAATATTGGCAACCGGCCGGCTGCAATGAATTACCGGTAATTATTATTGATGATGTAAGCCATGTATATCGTACTGCTGAAAGGATTTTTGGTGATCGTGGTTTTGGTGGATCAGGCTTTTGCGAAGTGAACATAAAATGCCCCGAAGGTGATAACTGGCAGGAACAAGCCGGGGGAGAAGCCCGGATTATTGTTAAGCAGGGATCGAGTGAAGTATGGTGTACCGGGTCGTTGTTGAATAATGAGAGATTAGACCATACACCTTATTTTTTAACTGCCGACCATTGTGGCCCCAACGCTACTCCCGAGGATTACGATCAGTGGATATTTTACTTTAGATACCAGGGGTCTGATTGCGAAAACCCAATAAATGATACTGCATTTAATTCATATTCGATGGTTGGAGCCAGCAAAATTGCAGCAGCAGGTGGCCCTGGGTTTGAATCGGATTTTAAACTTTTACGGTTGAATGAATCAGTGCCTCTTAGCTACGAACCATATTATAATGGATGGAGTGCCAAAGACGAAACAAGTGGGCAGGGTGTTACTATTCACCATCCGCAAGGCGATATAAAAAAAATCTCGACATACACATCTCCTCTTATTTCTACAAATTGGGGTTCGGTTCCTAATACACACTGGAAAGTAGTTTGGTCGCGCACCGAAACTAATTTTGGTGTTACTGAAGGAGGTTCGTCAGGTTCGCCAATTTTTAATAGTGCCGGGGTAATACTCGGACAGTTAACCGGAGGCGATGCTAGTTGTACCGATACATTAGGCCCGGATTATTATGGTAAGTTTTCGCATTCGTGGAATAAAATCGGAACAGGTGCTGAAACAAGATTACAACCCTGGCTCGATCCTGATAATACAGGTATAGTTGAACTTGGAGGATTAGTATCGGTTATGGTTTATGAGCAATTTTCGCAAAAGAATATAAAAATCTTTCCGAATCCATGCAGTGGAATTGCATTTGTTGATTTTAACGATTTAGATATTAAAGGTGTTGCCAATTTGCAGATGTTTGATGTTGCCGGACGCATTGTATTTAGCAAAAATGTAAACCCTGAGCTTACTAAAATTATCCGGTTGGATTTAACGGAAATAGAAAAAGGCATCTATTTTGTTTCGTTAATTACCGATCACAAAAAATATATGGTAAAATTGGTACGGTAATAAAAATCAAATTTTATTATCATTTTCCTAAAAATATCAATATCCAATTAAACCTGAGGAATAAGCGGCAACGCACCGAAATATCATTCACCGGGTTTAATATTCCGGTGCTCTGCTAATACTTATGTTGGGATTATTTCTAGCATATCTTCATAGGGGTCCCAATTACAAAACAATTCCACATTATGGAATTTATTAGTACTTTTGCTCCGATAAATTGAGAGGAAAACACACATGCGTATTATCTCATTCCGGAAATTAAGAGAGTATTTTGAACAAGAGCCTGACGCAAAAGTTGCTCTTCAGGATTGGTTTAAAAGAACAAAAAAGGTTGAATGGAACAATTTCTCTGAAATGAAGAGAACATTTAATTCTGTAGATGCTGTTGGAAATTCGAGGTACGTTTTTAATATTAA
>JAOZRY010000765.1 GCA_029939965.1 Bacteroidales bacterium
AACTATTGGATAAAAATTAATTATCTCCTACCCCCTCAACTGTGCCTCCTCCAACATTTTCAGTACAACTTTATTTGTTTTTAAAAAGATTTATCTATTTTTGATACAGATTATAAACCAAATAACTGTATCATTATGAGTACAACTGTCCACAGAAAACCTGTCCGATTCAGATCTGATCCAACACGTATCATAGCCCGTTTCTTTTTTCCCGGCCCTGATAGTCGCGTACAATCTATTATTAATAGAATTACTGAAATGCCCGATCAGGCTGCTCAACTTGTTTTAAACCAATCGCTAAGAGATTTTTCGGCACGCCACCGAAACATTTCAAAGATTTACAAGAAGCATTTCGAACGTGCCCGCGATATTATGGCAGGCCGTAATGGTGATATGGATCAACTATCAGAATACAAAAAGATGTTGATTGGAGCATATTTTACCAATGAGTATTCCATCGAATCGGCCGCATTTTTCAACCCTTCCATGGTCGAAGATCCCGATCAAACTGGTTTGCAGGAAGGCGATAAGCGTGTTATAATCAGTTTTAGAGCAACTGGCGAAGGTCATATTTCGTCGATTGTTTTTCGAGGTGGGATATTAGACAAAGAAAATAACCTCCAACTTAAACCCACCGGAAAACTTGTGGATGAAGCCGAAGCCATTCGTAACTATGTATATCAAAAAGAATCTTTCTGCCAAAAACTGGAAGAAATGCATACTGATAAGGCTATTGTTAAAATGGTAATGGATAAACTTCGTTTTGAGTTCGATTACAACGAACTTCATGCTGCAGTTGAAACAATTATCAGAGAATCGAATCCCGATTTTCAGCAAAAAAAGATGCTGCAAACCATCACATGGCTTGCCGACTCGCACTACGAAATCTCCTTCTCGTTAGACACAGCCATCTCCGAAAGGGTAATCTTCCCTATTGCCGCCGCAGAGAGCAACGGAATAGAAGATGCCCGTTTTGTAAAATTTACCGAAAACGATGGCAGTGTAAAATATTATGCCACATACACGGCTTACAACGGTTTTACGATTTTGCCAAAACTGGTGGAAACCAAAGATTTTTACCATTATAAATTTATGCCTATCCATGGCGAAAATGCCCAAAATAAAGGGATGGCACTCTTTCCACGAAAAATAAACGGAAAATATGCTATGCTCTCACGGTTGGACGGAATCAACAATTATATTATGTTTTCGGACGATATAAACCTTTGGGACAAAGCAGAAATCATACAAACCCCAAAATTCCCCTGGGAATTTATCCAAATCGGAAACTGCGGCTCACCTATCGAAACCGAATATGGCTGGCTTGTGATAACACACGGCGTAGGTACAATGCGTAAATACACCATGGGAGCTACCCTACTCGACCTCGATGACCCAACCAAAGTAATTGGCCAGTTGAGCGAACCCATGATTTCACCCAACGAGGAAGAGCGCGAAGGGTATGTACCTAATGTTGTATATTCCTGTGGATCTATTATTCATAACAACGAACTTGTAGTGCCTTATGCCATGTCTGATACAGCTTCCACGTTTGCTGCTATCCCAATGGATGAACTGATTAGCAGATTAATTCCTTCCGAATTCAAGAAGGGCCAAAAATTAAGCAAGAAGAGCAAAGCAAGGATTTTGGTAGTTGAAGATGAGGTTATTAATCAAAAAATCATTTCTACTATTCTGAAAAAAGAAGGCTACGAAGTAGAGGTTGCCCCCGATGGAATTATTGCTTTGATGCAAATTGCAAAGGAGAAATTCGACCTGATATTATCAGATATAGCCATGCCAAATTTTGATGGATACCAGCTTTTAGAATATCTGAATCAAAACAATGTGGATATTCCGGTAGTGTTTATTTCGGGCTATACAAGTGAAGAAGATGAAATTAAGGGTTTAAAAATGGGAGCCGTGGAATATATCAAAAAACCCATCGAAAAGGATTTGTTGCTGCTAAGGCTTGAAAAAATATTTAAGCGGTAGAAAGGGATAGAAGTTGGTTGGTT
>JAOZRY010000766.1:0-645 GCA_029939965.1 Bacteroidales bacterium
GAGTCCAAGAGAGTTTATGAAAAACTGGTCGGCTGACCAAATAGCCGTATGAAAAAATTGTCTACTTTTACTTGACCATTCCAAGCAGAAAATATTTTTTTATGGACAAAACTTGCGATCCTTTCTAATTTTCTTTTAAATTGCTGCAAACAGTTTTGAGAACTCATTAATAATGAGCCAATTCCTGGTGGAGATACCGTGAAATGCTAAAAAATAAAATATAAAAAATGTCGGTAACTGTTCAGCGAAATTAAATAAATACAGAGGGTATTTTTTCCTTGACAGGTTTTTGGTCTCTTTTTGTCAAAAGTACTAACTACGACAGAACCACCTATGTTGACACCTAGTAGTTGTTTGAGTGTCACTATGAGGACAGTTTGCGATTTAAGCATGGAGCCTTGCCGTCTATTTTTTTAAAACCTGCAGAGAGGATCGTAGAGACCAAAAAACCGATTTCAAAACCTATGGTATAGTGGTTATGTAAAAAGCAACTGCCACTAACCATAGGACGCTGAATGACAATCGAAAATATCGACATAGATTCAACCATTAAAAGGGTTGAAGGTCTTATTGCAGAAGACAAATATTTGTCAGCTGGCACAAAGTCGTTATTGGAGATTTTGGTTTTAATTATTACACTTATGG
>JAOZRY010000766.1:655-2014 GCA_029939965.1 Bacteroidales bacterium
ATCTGAACAGTAAGAATAGCAGTAAGCCGCCATCAAGTGATCTAAACCGAAAAAAAACAAGTAAGAAAAAAAATGGAAAGAAACCTGGAGGTCAAAAAGGGCATATAGGAAAAACCCTTGAGAAAGTTGAAGTGCCTGACAAGGTAAAGGTGATCAAGCTTGATCGGACCAAACTGCCGCTTGGAAAATACAATGAATTAGGATATGAGTCTCGGCAAGTCTTTGATATTGATATCTCCCGAGTCGTGACGGAATATCAGGCACAGGTTCTTGAGGATAAGAATGGAAAACGTTTTACTGCGTCTTTTCCCCGAGGGGTGACAAAAGCTGTTCAGTATGGAACAAGCATAAAAGCACATTCTGTATACATGTCACAATTTCAACTTATCCCGTACGATAGGATTAGGGATTATTTTGCAGATCAGCTTGGAATCCCAGTAAGTGCCGGTTCTGTTTTCAATTTCAACAAAGAGGCCTTTCGCTTACTTGGTGATTTTGACGACCTGGTAAAAAACAAATTGGCCAATTCCGCTCTTGTGCACTCAGATGAAACAGGGATTAATATCAATAGCAAGAGGTTTTGGCTTCATTCAGCTTCAAACCTTTTGTGGACATATTTTTCTCCACATAAAAAACGTGGTATGGAGGCGATGAACGACATAGGTGTTCTGCCAATGTTTAAAGGAATACTTTGTCATGATCATTGGAAGCCGTATTATAAATATGATTGCACCCATGCCTTATGCAACGCTCATCATATACGAGAACTAACAAGAGCCTGGGAGCAAGATGGTCAACAATGGGCCAAGAAACTACAAGAACTGCTTGAAGCAATAAACAAGGACGTAAATGATGCCGGTGGTCTCCTGAGGGCAAAAGAGTCAGAGAAATACCGACAAGAATATCGATCAATCTTAAAGGAAGCAGAAAAAGAAAGTCCTCCCCCGGATGAAGCTACAAGGAAGGGAAAAAGGGGTAGATTAAAAAGAACAAAATCCAGGAATCTACTGGAACGCCTCCGGGATTACGAAGATGATGCCCTGAGATTCATGGAGAATGAAATAGTTCCATTCACCAATAATCTTGGTGAGAATGATATCAGAATGACAAAAGTTCATCAGAAAATATCTGGCTGCTTTCGTTCCCAAGAAGGCGCAGAATTTTTCTGTCGTATACGTAGTTATCTATCTTCTTGCCGTAAGCAGGATATCAGTTCAACTACTGCCTTGGACTTGTTGTTCAATGGTGAATTGCCGGATTTTGCCAATTAAGTTTGGTGGTAAAAAAAATTACGCTGAATAGATACAAACAATTAAACAAAACGGTGCTAAGTTTAATTTATGATTTATTCGTCAACCT
>JAOZRY010000134.1 GCA_029939965.1 Bacteroidales bacterium
GCAAGCACTCTCCGGTGGATGATCGATTTTAAATTAATCAATAAAAAACTGTTTTTCGTTTTAACGTTTCCATGTCCTGCGGACGATGGAAAGTTTCCAGGCCTGACACCGACTTTCCAACGTCCGTAGGACTTGGCAAACGTCAAACTAACGGAAGAGCCGCGCAATATCCAGTTAGGCGGATGTGCCTGCACGATCAAGGATATGGCAGCCATTGTTGGATTTTATATTTCGGTGCGCTACACCTTGTGTTTCTTCAATGCATTCATTTGTAATCAATACCAATCTTTAGAACTCAGTAATTTTAAACTTCTCAGGAAAACAATCGCAATCTGAAAAATTCAACATAAAACTTGCGATTTAAAATAGAAGTAATTGCAATTTTACTGAGTTCTGAATTCATAAAGAATTTTATAAAGACCCGGCCGAAATCAATCGATTTTTTTTAGCAAAAAAAATACTATTTTTGAGACCAACATCACAAGTTTTTAAATCTTGATTAACCAATAATTATTTTCGCTAACACCTATTAAAACTGCTTTCTATCTATTTCATCTGAATTTAAGCACATAGTTTGTAATGCTCGATCCAAATTTATTTATTATGAAAAACCATCTTGCACTTTTACTTGTCTTTGTAGTTATTGTAAGCTCTTGCAAAAAAGAGATTAGCAATCCGCAAGAATGCCCGGATTGTCCTGTTTCACTTTCTGAAGAAGTTTTCTCTCCTGATTTCGACTGGAAAAGTTCAAAGAATCTTACGGTAAGTATTGAGGCTACTCAAAGCATGATTATTAAAATTACCTCCGGAGATGAAACCCTGATTTTTCATAAAGCTTATCACAAAGGCGGTGAAAACGCAATTTACTCAACTAAACTTAATATTCCGGCTCACATTACTACCATAAAAATTAATAACGCATTAATTGAAATAAATGGTAGTGATTCTATTTTACTGAACTTAAATCAACAAAAGTCTCCTCTAAAGAATACCAGAGCTGAGGATGAAATTGTGAGTTATTGGACATTAGACGAAAACTCAGGTACAACAATTTCTGATGAATTTGGATTGAATGATGGAGAACTTACCGGTGGCATCTGGGTAAATGGAATTTCGGGCAGTGCAATCGAATTTAATGGTATCGACGAAGGAGTGATAATTCCTGAATCTGAAAGCCTTGACATAACAGAACAAGTTACACTTACAGCGTGGGCAAAAACTTATGAAAACAAAGAAGCTAAAGTAGCCCAAAAAGGTGATTGGGAAGGAATTAACCTGGGACTGGGCAAATGGGGTGGATGGAAAGCACGCATAATGATGGAAGACATGAACTACCAACAGTTGGAATGGGATGAGGGAATTCCATTACTGGATGAATGGTATTTTTTGGCCCTTACTTATGATGGCAACACTTTTAAGTTATTTGTTAATGGTGCACTAAAAGCCAGCACCACAATTTCGGGGAATCTCAATAACAATTCACGGGATTTTTGTATTGGGTCTGATGCTAACACACAAAAGTTTTTTAATGGTATCATAGATGAAGTTGGATTTTACAGCCATGCACTTAGCAACCAGGATATTCTGGATTTATACAATGTGATGCCCAACTCAGATTCTGATGGCGATGGCATTCCTGATTTACAGGATAATTACCCTAATGATGCTACCCGTGCTTTCGATATTTTTTGGCCCTCCGGTGATGAAAAAGGGAGCATTGCATTTGAAGATTTATGGCCTGGCAAAGGCGATTTTGACTTTAATGATCTGGTGCTGGATTTCAGATTTCAGACTATAACTAATGCATCAAATTATGTGGTTGAAGTTTTTGGTGATTTTACCATAAAAGCAGTAGGAGCAAGTCAACACAATGGTTTTGGTTTTCAACTCAGCAACAATTTCCCAATCGAAAATCTAACTGTTGACGGACATATATTATCTGAGGCAATAATTAATCTGAAGAGTAATGGAACCGAAGCAGATCAGGGTCTTTCTACAATTATTGTTTTTGATAATTCATATAATGTAATGCCATCACTCGGAGGCTCCGGAGTAAATGTAATACCCGGCAATCAATATGTAGAGCCTGTAAACATTAGAATTTCGATGGATTTCGTGGATAATGTTTATTCGCTTGAAGACCTGGATATTGAAAATTTTAATCCATTTTTAATAGTAAATCGTAACCGAAGCCATGAGATTCACCTTCCGGATTATCCACCAACAAGTTTGATGAATGAATCATTGTTTGGGAGCTCTCAAGATGATTCTGATCCAATTTCGGGTAAATATTTTAAAACAGCAAATAATGTTCCCTGGGCTATTATAACACCCGAACCTTTTAACTATCCTATCGAAAAACATGATATTACTGAGGCGCACCTCCAATTTATTAATTGGGCACAATCATCGGGGACATCTTATAACGATTGGTTTCAAAATAATACAGGATATCGCAATGCCTCTGTTATTTATTAAACTCCGGCCTGATAATATCTCGGTGTAAAACATAAACGATCTGATTACTTTTTTGGTTAACACGGATTTTCACGGTAGAAAATGCACAGTACTTTTAAGATTAAGTTGCTACTTCAAAGTTTATAATATGATTTATAAAAGGGGCAACAAAATTGTTATATATAAAAGCCTGCCTAAAAGCTAAACTTAACCGACAGAAATACCTGGGAAGGACGCAACAAATATGTGGATTCGTAAACCGTGAAGGCACTCGCCTGGTATGTTGTATATGATTTGTTGTTGAAAATATTGTTCCAGCGCAATTCTATGTCAATCTTTTTATCGGAAATAGTGTAGCGATATAACAAATCAAAAAAGAAATTATTATTTCCCCGGTGGTTGTAATATTCTGACGAAAGGCTAACGAGTTGGTTTCTGGCCGGAAAAGCGAAAAAATTGAGATTGTGCCTAACCAGCGAAATGTTGCTCTTCTTTTCATTTTCGATGAACGTTTTGATATAGCTTGCATTTAATCCGTAATCAGAATTCAACCAATTAGTTATACGAAAATTCAACTCGGGTTTAAAAATATAAAGCAGATTTTTTGTATTTAGCAGTTCGCCGTTCATCAACCACATTCCCTGATGTTGATTGTAGTTAGCGTGTACGCTTATGGTAATTTTTGAGGCAGAAAAAAACTTACTGGTGTAACCCTGCAGGCTGTGCGAGTAGGTTGTTTGGGGCATATCAAGTACTTGCATCACTATGGTTCCGTTGGATTGCACTATACTGCTATAAGTTAAATTATTACTACCCGATGAATATACATAACTGAAAGTGTTGAAGAACGAAGTAATCGGGTTGCGGTACGAAAGGTGAAATGAATAATTATGCCTTGTGGTTTCCGCGAGAGGTGCTGCATTCTGGCTCAAATTGCGATAGTTTCGCAATATAAAGCTGTAATGTACCCTGTCGATGTCGCCCAACCTGTTGGTATAACTCCATGCCCCTCTGATACGCCAAAAACCGCTTATTTTATAATCTGCCGAAAGTTTGGGATCGAATAAAAGGCGAATCAACTTTTGTGCCCCGTCCGATACCAAATCATTTAAATATACCTGTTGGTAACTGAGTGGAAACTTTGCCTTTATCGTTAGGCTCGACTTCCGGTATTCCACTTCCGTTTGCAAATATCCATTGATATGACTACCGTGTAACTTATTGATAAAGCCGTTTCCAACTTCGCTCTCTTGTTCCTGCTGAGTGATAAAAATATTGCTTTCTAACATTTGCCGGCGGTACGATATGCCCATCCGGGGAGTAAAGCTCAACCTTTTCCAACCAAACACAAAACTGGCTGAATGGTCGGCATAAAAGCGTTTTAAATCTATTTGCTGGAGCACCCTGTCGTAAGGTTCGCCCTTGTTCAACACACCTTCAAACTGGCCAGGGCTAACTGATAAACTATGTGGGCTATGGTCGTAAGTAATAAACGAACGGAACTCCACCAAATACTTTCCCACAGTATTTATCGAACGCAATTCGTTTGAAATTGACCTTAGCGGGTCTTTTAACGATTGTGCAATTTCTTCACCTTCAGTATAAACCAAGCCCGTTTGTTTATCCCATCGCGATTGTATCTTCAACTCATTACTCAGGTAATTGTCCTTTACATTGCGACTAAGGGTAAACTCACCATGCAGATAGTTGTCGTGAAGGCTGTTATTGATACTTTCTGTAAATTCGAGCGTATCGGTTGGGGTAAAGAGGGTTCGTTGCAGGGCCGACTGCTGTTGCTGATTATCGTTGATATAATACAAGTTGGCTCTCAGTTGAAAATCGCGACTAATACGCTGCAACCCGTTAAAATTAAGCAAGTGTATGTTATTGTCGAGGTAGCGGTTTTGGTCAATTTCCAGAGGGCTTACAGCTTGTATATTCAATATATCCGGATTTTCATTCGGACGGCCGGCATTCCTAAGTAAATCCTGCAGGGTGTAAACTTTGAGCTGTTGCGATACATCGTTGCCGGTGTTGTTGGTCTGGTACGATGTTACTACCTGAAAGTTTTTGGTAAAAGTCATGGGTGTAACATTAACCTCCCTGAGAAAGGGAGCAACTCCGGCTCCCAGTTTTGCAGTACCGGTAGTAGTGATATTGCGCTTTAGCTTAAGATTCAACGAGGCCTGGTGCGATGTAACCCGCTCTTGGAGGATGCGAACCGGCTGATGGTTTTCGAGTATTTCTACAGTACTAACAGCACCCTGCGGAAGATTTTTGCTTATCACTACATAACGGCCATCCATCAAGTCGAGTCCTTCAACGTAAAACTTTTGTAGCGGTACTCCCTGATAAAGAATACGTCCGTTAGGTTCCACCTCAATGCCGGGCATACGGCGCAATACATCCTCTATGGCTCTGTCCTCTTTTAAAGCAAACGAATTCACCAAATAGCTTATGGTGTCGCCATGCTGCCGGATGGGCGATGCTTTTACCGTAACACCTTCCAATTGTTTAGCTTCAGGTACCAGCTCGAAATCCAGGTTTTGTGAAACATTGGCGATGCTACGAAATTCGTTGCGGTATTGAATGGAACTTACTTCAATATTGAGGCTGTCGGAAGGACTTGTTACACTGGTTTGGAAGTGCCCCTCGCTATTGCTTACTGCAAAGGCAATAAGCACCTTGCTGCCTGGCAAATAAATTAATATGTTGATCCTCGGTAAGGCCTCACCATTGGTATTTATCACACTACCCCGTAAGTTAACCTGCCCACAGAGGTTTTGCCAAAAAACCAATATTAAAATAAGTGATAATAAAATTTTTATACGCATATAAAATAGCCATCAATAAACTATACTATTTCCGCTTCAACTCGATGGGATTGTTGCGCTCCCTCGAAATTCGTGCAGCATTTTGCTGTACTTTAGTACTTGCTCCTTTGTTTTTTGCCCAGGTTGCCAAATTTGCATTATAAGCATCTTTGGCTTTAAAAAATTCCTGTTTGGTGGTTTCAACAAATTCTTGTTCAAGGTACTCGATCATAAGCTCATCTTCGGGTTTTTCGATAGTCAACAATTCAAATACATAGTGGTTGCGGGTGTCGTGGATATTCAAAATTAATCCGGGCAGGCCATTAAATTTGTATGGGCCGTTGCTGTAAGGAATTTCAGGACTAAACCAGGCTACCCAGCTTCTGCCACCAAAATCGGTTGTAGCCTTTTGTACCTTGTAGCCTTTTATGGTAGCAGTATCGCCACACAATTTCCAGTTAAACAGATCAAGGTCTTCTTCGTATTTAATATTATTAGGAGAAACATACTCAGTACAGCTAATTTTCCCTACCGGAAAGTTTTTATAAAGCCGGTATTTAACACGTGCCATGGGAGGCACCTTATTCATATACTCCTGCACCTGAGCCCCAGTAAATAATTCCCTCATGTCCTTTTCAAAAACATACGAATTATGGCTTAAAAAATGGCTGATGTTTTTTCCTAACAAAAGCAACATGTCTTCTTGCTTCGTAAAGTGAGGGGGAAGCGAATCTTCCTGGTATTGTAATGAATAGGTAACAATAAGCTCAACCGGTTCGAGGTCTCTTACCGGATAATCGGCCATTATTTGTGTAAACAAAGTGGAGGAGCTGATTAATAAAATGATGATAATAATTGTTCGCATGGTATTATGTTTTTATTGAGTTTGATAATGATTAATTAGTTAAAATAAATATTGAATAATATGTTTAAGAAACTTAGTTCTATCATGCTTTCGCAAGATAGAACCAAATCTCTCTATCTTGTTCAACTTGTTTCAAACCAAAAGCTTGTAAACAATTCTACAAATAACAAATAATATAAATTTGACATACAAGTTGAAACTTAATAAAGAATCTCAATCATTCGATACATCACAAAGGATTTCATACCAATTTTGCAATTGTGTCCAATTACAAGCAATCACAGTATGTTGCGATCCATCTCCACAGTCTATTACTAAGGTCAAACAATCGGGAGCAGGCGCAGCATCTGATATTTTGGGGGTTCCTAAGGTAAATAGCCCCAAAAGAGCAATAATAAATAAGAACTTTTTCATATTTTAATGTTTTTAACTGTTGTTGTTTTAAGTGATAATAATAAATCTCAATCTGTATCCTCTCTATGCACGACCTCAGTTTTTTGTGCATAAACTAACCCCTTGTGATTGTAAAACCTTAAATTGTATTGGTTACAAAATGTAGTTGTACTTCCCGCTCCCGGCCGGTGTTTTGGGTATTGCTGCCGGGGCGGCAAGGTATGACGAACCTGTTTTTACCCAAAACAAAATGTACTTGTTGGTGCAAAAAGGTTGATATTTGTGGGTATTAAAATCATTTTTGAGCAAGCGCAATGAGGTAAAAAAGGAAACTGGTATGAGTTGGTAAAAGCTATCATAACCTGTACAGCTAATTAAACAGTGAATTAACGAACTGTAAAGGAAGCAGAGAATGAAACTTGGGGGGGGGGGGGGCTTAGAGTCAATAACCTGGGCTAACCACTTTAAAATATTTGTTTGTATTTTCAGCTTTCGGGTCATGAATATTTTTTTTATACGGAACAAAAATAGTAATTATTTTGTAAATTGGGTTTGTCCATAATGTCCGATTTCTTCGTTACGCTTGTCGTTACACTTAGTCATTTACAAAAGTAAACTCCTGACTTTAAAGACTTCACAAGCCTCGAACCCGAACATTCTGAGCCAAACACCGACTTTATGAACAGACACTACTTAGGCTCTTAAAAAGCCACTAACGCTAACATGTTAACGATGTCAATTTCCCGCTTTGCGGTTTCAATAATAAATCATAAATCGTAAATCATAAATTGAATTAGTATCTTATTTCTAATATTCTTGTTGTTTTTGGCAAGATATTACATGACTTGATAAAGATTGCGAAAGGATTGACATCCAAACTCATTCAATCTCGTTGCCTCGTAGT
>JAOZRY010000767.1 GCA_029939965.1 Bacteroidales bacterium
AAACAGGATATTGCCTCGATGATAATGCACGTGCACTAATGGTGTGTTTGATTGCGCATAAACAATTTAACGATAAAAATTGTTTTGGATTAATAAACCGGTATCTTGCCTACATAATGCATTTGCAGAATATGGATGGTAGTTTTAAAAACTATTTAACATACTGGCGGAATTCGGTGGAGGAAGTTGGGTCGGATGATGCTTTTGGACGTGCAGTATGGGCTTTGGGTTTACTCATAAGACTTGCACCATGCGATTCGATGTTTCATGTAGCCATGGAATTGTTCTTTAAATCTACTTCCCAATTTTCGAGGTTGAAATATGCACGTGGGTATGCCAATTGTATTTTTGGTTTATATCACTATATCAGGAGGTTTCCCGATCAGGAAAAATATATTAAGATGTTAACCGATTTGGCCGATAAGCTGGTGGAGCAATTTAGAGGGCATCAAAAAAATGGCTGGAACTGGTTTGAACCTTCCATAACCTATGATAATGGAAATTTGCCGGGTTCTCTTTATGCGGCATATATTTTCTCCGAAAACCCTGCTTATCTTGAAGTGGCGGATGCATCGAGAGAGTTTTTGGAAAAGAAATGTTTGGTGAACAATCAATTGACATTGGTTGGTAATAAAAAATGGTGGATTGAAAATCATGAAATGAGCGAATTTGCTCAGCAGCCTATCGATGCAATGGCTATGATTATTATGTATGATTGTGCTTACAGGGCTACTAAAAAGGAGGAGTTTATTGAGAAGTTGAAAACCTGCTTCCATTGGTTTTTTGGGAAAAACGACCTGAACCTGCCGCTTTACGATTCGCAAACCCATGGGTGTAACGATGGGTTAGAAGCTTTTGATATTAATCGCAATCAGGGTGCCGAAAGTACAATAAGTTATCTGATGTCGTGGCTCATTGCAAAACCCTATCTCGATGGGTGGAAGTAGAAGTGAATATCCCGGTTTTTAAAATAGGAAGTTTCACTATTTTCTGTAATTATTGCATATTTGTCGTCCGGTAAAATACGGCCTGATGTTCAGGTATTTGAGCAAGCCCTAAGAGAATTGGAATAATTGATAAAAAATACGTAGATAATTATTTCCATCTTCTTTTGTTACCAGGCCTTATTCCTTTATTATTTTCGTAACGATTTCAAGGTTTTTATTGTTTAATTCGATGAAATAGATTCCGGTCGGAAGCTCCTTTAAATCTATTTCATTTTCAATGCCAATACTGCCTCTAATCAATAATTTCCCATTGTTGTTAATAATCCTGAATGCTGTTGGTTGGTTAATATTTGCTATTGCAATGGTACCTTTTGTTGGATTAGGGAAAACAACAATTTTCTCTAAAAGTTCTATTTCATTCACACTTGTAATTATCTCTTCACAATCCTGATGATTCCAGCCATAATTTGGATGAAACGGATTCAAAAATAAACCAACATTATTATCCTGATAGCACCGTAGAGGTCCGTTCATTGTTCCATCTAATGTTGGAAACATAAAAGATGTATTTCCTATTCCATCAATTACATGATCGCCGAATTCAATTACAATTCCATCTCCGCAAGTAATGTATTGAATTATTCGTTCTTCACCGTTAATAAATATTGTATTGGTCGAATCAATAATCATTTTTAATGGTGTGCCATTATTTGTTTGAAAATATTCAAGGATAATTGTATCGCCAGTAACAGCACTAAAATCGTAAAGTAAATGAAAATCATTTTCCGCAAAAAAGAACACACTATCATTTTCTGAATACATGTAGTGATAATTGATGTTTGTTGTATCAAAATGACGTTCAACTTCAATCATTTTCCTGCATGGTTTTCCCATGATTATAGTGTCGGAAACTGATTCGATGGTTTTAAACGATGTTAGGTCGGGATTAATAGTTCCTTGTGTGTAATGCCAAATTGCTCCTACAGGTGCAAATTCCTGCGCGTAATTTTGCAATGCAACTGCAATCAAAATCAATAGAAAGAGAAATTTTTTCATCTGTTT
>JAOZRY010000768.1 GCA_029939965.1 Bacteroidales bacterium
TCAATTTTTTTGGCTATAAGTGTGTATCCAAAAATTCAAACCAAAGAAAATAGTTGTATCCCTTCTGCCACGGACATCTTGCCCACGTTTAAAAACCTTCTGACTTTTGCAAAAAAAAGTAGAAGATGAAAAAATCGACACAACAAGAAAAGATGCATAGCCTTGTAGCCAAATGGCAGACAAGTGGTCAGAATCAACTTGCTTTTGCAAAAGAGCATAAAATAAGCATACATACGCTTAAATATTGGATATATAAGTTTCGTAAACAAAACAAAAGTCCCGGCGACTTTATTCAGTTAAATCAAATACCTGCACCGGAAATTTGCCTGAGGTATCCCAATGGAGTTGAATTATTAATACCTGTTCAAACTCCAATTAATTTTCTAAGGGAGTTAATTAAAATTGAAGGCTGATGTTTTCAATTACTTCTGCCCGATATTTTCTTTTTCGCGAACCGACCGACATGCGTAAAAGTTTTGATGGGTTATGTGGATTGGTCAGTAGCCGACTTGGGCAAGATACTATGAGCGGTGATATTTATATCTTCATCAATAAACCCCGCAACCGTATTAAGCTACTTCGCTGGGAAAGTGGTGGTTTTGTTCTTTTCTACAAACGGCTTGAACGAGGTACTTTTGAACTTCCCGAAACGAACTCACCCGGATTGGGACAATCAATTGAATATGGTGAACTGGCTATGTTAATCACTGGTATTTCAATGAAAAATACAAGAAAAAGACGACGTTTTTATTAACAAAATAAAGTGGATAACTTCTTGAAAAACATTTACTACTTGAATCTTTTCTGACGTATCTTTGTCGCATGATAAGTCAGGAAATAGTAAGCATTTCAAAAACAAAATACGAAGAGTTTCTAGAATTAGAAAATAAAAATTTGTATTTAACTCAACAACTTGCCGAATTAAAACGCCTGATCTTTGGTTCTAAACGCGAACGTTTTATATCAAATATTGATCCCCAACAAATTAGTCTTTTTGAAATTCCTGAGATAGAGGAATCTGAAAAGCCGGTAGAAGAGATCAGTTACAAACGCAAAAAACCTGAAAACAAAAAGAAACCACTTCGCACCGAATTACCGGCACATTTGCCACGTAAGGAAGAAGTTATAGAACCTGAAAATATACCTCAAGGAGCCAAAAAGATAGGAGAAGCTGTAACAGAACTTTTAAAGTTCTTTCATCAGATTATCTGATGGCAGACGAAACACCCCTACCTGTTCAAACCAACGACAAGCCTAATGCAACTCACAGAGGCTTTGATTGGGTGTATTTTGCACCCGTAGAAGGACTTGTGCTTTTCGACTATCGAAAAAGTCGAAGCAAGCAAGGGCCTGACGAAATATTAAAAGATTTTTCGGGTTACCTTCAAACTGACGGCTATGAAGCTTATAGTCATTTTGGAAAACAGTCAAACATTATACTATTATCTTGTATGGCACATGCTCGTCGATATTTCGATAAAGCGAAAGATAATGATTATGATCGTGCTAATAAAGCATTGAAAATTCAATCCGTCAGATAGCATTAGGTAGGAAGAACTACTTGTTCGCAGGTTCGCATGATGCAGCGCAAAACGCCGCAATGATATATTCACTTTTGGCTACTTGCAAAGCTAATAATGTGGAACCATTCAAATGGTTGGAAAATGTTTTGACTGTCATCTCCGATCATCCGGCTAATCAACTCCACAAATTACTTCCCGGACAATAAAAATAAAATCTGTTTAGAAAAACAAGAGGTAGTTGGCCGAAGGGATACAAACAAAGCAATAGAAATACGTACCGAATTAAAAAAAACAAAGAAAACCCATCCTCATTATGGCCTGACTGAAAAGCAAATAAGCAAGCAATTCAAAAAACATCGGGATAGTGAAACTCCGGGTGCGCAAAGGGCATTAGAGGTTGATATTAAAAAGACAACAAATATGATGACAATGCTCAAACGTTCTGTCAAACGTGGGTTCAAGGCAGATTATGTTCTTACCGATA
>JAOZRY010000769.1 GCA_029939965.1 Bacteroidales bacterium
TTCCAGTTTCCACCTTCGTATAAATGCCTGTCGTAGTCGATTTCGTAAAGTTGATGATATTCGCGTGTCGGGTCATTCATAAACATCACATAATCATTTACATCTTCATCAACAAAATCCTTGTAAAACGATTTGGGTGTGTAAGTTTTTAATTCCGACAAATCACCATTTGACTTTTTGTAACGCCACTGGAATTCAGTTGGTGGTTCGCCCAGTGTAAATGCCAAAATCCGATACACATCAGCCAGTATCTCCACTTTTGCTTTTCGCAATTCTTTTTGGGTTTCACCATTTGCCGACATAAGCCTAAGCTCCATCGCTTGCTGCCTGAGCTTTCGTCTTAGCATTTTCGACATCCACCGGGTAGCTTCCGAATTTTTTGTGTCGGGCATAATATCAGAAGGAACAAGCCCATATTTCCCTACCAAATCCACAACACCTGTCCATTGACCACCATCACCAATAGGATATTTCAACAGCCACTCAACACGCTTATTATCAATAGGCTCTCCGGCAGATTGAATAATACCTTCCAGAAAAAGGTTGGCCTTCTCAAGTTGATCCCAAAAAAAGTTATAGGTTTGAGAAAATTCAAATTTTTCCATATCATACTTTTCAATCACCTGTACTCTAATCACATTTAAGCCTGTGTAGAGCCAACACCTTCCCGAAGACTTTTGGTCGGTTATCCCTTTTGTAGTTACCTTGTTCGAAATGTATTTATCTACCTCTGCCACATTAGCCCTGCTAAGAGCAAGTTTTTGAATTTCGTTATTGGAAATTGCATTTGTAAGGGCGCGATTCTCAGCATTATCCTTAACGGAACCTTGAAGCTCTTTTAAAATTTCAGGAGTTAGTACACCTGATTTTTCTACCTGAGCAAACAAACTATTGGCAAAGATGATTGCAAATGCGACAATTAAAATTCGTTTCATTGTGTTTGGTTTTTAAAATAAAAAAGTCATTCCGGGATCACCTTCTTCCTGCAGGAGTACCGGTTCTAATCCCAAAATGACTTCCCTTAAATAATGTTACAATAATCAAGTTTTATCTTGCGTAATTAATGGCTCTTGTTTCACGAATAACAGTAATTTTTATCTGTCCGGGATAGGTCATTTCATCTTGGATTTTTTTAGATAAATCATAGGATAAAAGTTTGGATTCTTCATCCGAAACATTTTCGGCTCCTACAATTACCCTTAGCTCGCGGCCTGCCTGGATGGCATAAGTTTTTACAACACCCGGATAAGATAATGCAAGGTTCTCAAGGTTTTTTAATCTTTGAATATAGGCTTCCACTACTTCGCGACGAGCCCCTGGACGAGCCCCTGAAATCGCATCGCAAACCTGTACAATTGGAGCCAACAAGGTAGTCATTTCAACTTCTTCGTGATGAGAGCCAATGGCATTACATACATCATCATTTTCTTTAAATCTCTCAGCGAGTTTCATACCTAATAAAGCGTGAGGTAATTCCGATTCGCTATCTGGCACTTTCCCAATGTCGTGAAGCAATCCAGCACGTTTTGCTTTTTTGGGATTTAGTCCGAGTTCAGCAGCCATTGTAGCACACAGGTTAGCAACTTCGCGGGAATGTTGCAGGAGATTTTGACCATAAGATGAACGATATTTCATTCTTCCAATCAGTCTTACCATTTCGCTATGCATACCATGTATGCCCAAATCAATACATGTTCGCTTTCCGGTTTCAATAATTTCCTGCTCGATTTGTTTTTTTGTTTTGCCAACCACTTCCTCAATACGTGCAGGATGAATCCTACCATCCGTAACTAATTTATGAAGTGAAAGCCTGGCAATTTCGCGCCTTACAGGGTCAAAACCAGAAAGGATAATGGCATCGGGAGAATCATCGATAATGATTTCTATACCTGTAAGTGCCTCAAGAGTCCTGATATTTCTACCTTCACGTCCAATGATCCGGCCTTTAATTTCATCGTTGTCGATGTTAAAAACCGATACTGTATTTTCGATAGTATTTTCGGCGG
>JAOZRY010000770.1 GCA_029939965.1 Bacteroidales bacterium
ACACTAATTTATAATGAATTGATAATTAGTAGAGTCCAACTTTATGCGGGTAGCCGAATCATTGTTTACCACCAAAATGGTAGGAGAGCCAAAAAAAAATAAATCGAAAGTAAATCACCTGCCTGTTTTTCATCCTCTTCATTTATAATCCACAAAACCAGACAAGAACAAAGAAATTTCAAATACCATAATTATTATATCTTTGTATTAGATTATCAGGATAATCTAAAGTAATACTTTAGTTTATCAGGATAATCTAAAGTAGTACTTTAGAATATCAGGATTATTAAAACCGTTACTTTAGAATATCATGTATAATAGGAAGCAAATATTTCGGGATACAAGTAATGAAAGCTTGTTTTTTTGGGGAGCACGCCAAACAGGAAAAAGCACATTGTTAAAAGTACTTTTCAGTGATTCATTGAATTTCGACCTTTTATTATCAGACGTTTTTGAAAGATTGCAAAAAAACCCCTCTATGTTGCGTGAAATTATTTTGGCCAATACTCCTCACAAGCCGGTAGTTATAGATGAAGTTCAGCGTATCCCGGCATTGCTCAACGAAGTACACTGGCTGATAGTGAACAAGAATATTCGGTTTATATTGAGCGGGTCAAGTCCTCGAAAAATTTTAAGGTCGGGCGCAAACCTGTTAGGAGGCAGGGCGTTACGTTATGAATTATATCCATTAATTTACCAGGAAATCCCCGATTTTGATTTATTACGAGCTTTAAACCATGGATTGTTGCCAAGACATTATTTATCAAAAAAACCTGAAAAGCTCATTTCAGCTTACATAGGTAGTTATTTGCAGGATGAGATAATGGCAGAAGCTAAAATCAGAAATATTGTTTCATTTTCTCATTTTCTTGAAGCTGCTGCCTTTTCAAACGGTGAAATAATTAATTATACCAATATTGCTTCTGAATGTGGTGTAAGCGCACCTACCGTAAAAGAATATTTTCAAATATTGGTTGATACTTTAACCGGACGATTCCTGCCTTCGTTTCAAAAAAAACCAAAACGCAGGGTGATACAAGCACCTAAGTTTTACTATTTTGATATTGGCATTGCCAATTACCTACTAAAACGAAAATCGATAGAACAAGGTAGTGAAACATTCGGGAAAGCTTTTGAGCATTTTATTTATCACGAAATATATGCCCATAGCAGTTATTCGGGTATGCATTACCCTGTAAGCTATTGGCGCACAACTTCACAAATTGAGATTGATTTTGTGCTTGGCGACCATGAAGTTGCCATTGAAGTAAAGGCAACCCAAAAGGTTAATCAACGCCATTTGAAAGGATTAAAAAGTTTTGCTGAAGAGTATAAAGTAAAAAGACTGATACTTGTAAGCAATGATCCTTTTACGCGCCAAATAGGTGATGTCATGGCTATGCCCTGGAAAATATTTCTTGATAAACTTTGGGCCGGGGAGATTATCAGGTAATTATGCTCTAATTTGTTATGCAATATTTTACATTATTAATTATCATGTTGTCTTGTGTTTTCCCAAATCTTTATGGCCGAAAATTTATTTTCTGTTATTTTCCCTGCACTTTCCCGAAGAAAAATCGGGACAGGCTAAACAGGGCTATTCATGTTTAATCCCGTCAGGATTAAAAATAATAAATGCAAAACCACGAAATGGTTTAATGTGAATAGCCACAGGCGAAGCCTGTGGTAAGGTAATGCCCATATACAAAACCCTGAAAGGGTTTAACAAATTGAGCAGGTATTTTCCTTTATTCTATTTCCCGATTATTGAATTTCAAAATCGTAATTTATCCTTTAATGAGTACTGTATTAATTTAGTGTCCGTCCATAAAATCGTTGTTTGGTTCAGAATGTTCGAGTTAGAGGCTTGTGAAGTCTTTAAAGTCAGGAGTTTACTTTTGTAAATGTGATATACTGAGTTTGCCGAAATAACCGGTTTTAAAGATAAGTGTAACAGCCTGCCCCCGACACTTCGGGGAAGAAATCGGACATTATGGACAAACAC
>JAOZRY010000771.1 GCA_029939965.1 Bacteroidales bacterium
CATTGAGATTATTAAGTAAGAGGGTAGAGGTAGAGGTAGAGGTAGAGGTAGAGGTTGAGGTAGAGGTAGAGGTAGAGGTAGAGGTAGAGGTAGAGGTAGAGGTAGAGGGTAGAATTTGAGATTAGCAACCGGCTCAGATTTTTTAATAGAGGAAAGGGTTGGGAAGTGAATATTTTTAGTTGAATGAATTTTTGATATGAAAGAAAAAATTAATGAAATACTTCAGGAAGTAGAATCTTTTGCCACCGATTCGCTGGATAAACTGGAAGAATACCGCATTGGGTATTTGAGTAAAAAGGGTAAGATTCCGGCACTGTTTGGTGACTTTAAAAATGTTGTTCCCGAAGATCGAAAAGAGATGGGGCAACTTCTTAACGAACTTAAAAACAAAGCTCAAAGCAAACTGAATTTGCTCAAAGATGAAATAACAACAAAAAAAGAAACAAGCGTTGATGATGATATCGACCTGACCCGGCCGGTTGAATTTAGAGATGTAGGAACGCGTCACCCACTTTCGATCGTTAGACGGCAGATTCTTGATATTTTTGATCGAATTGGTTATACCGTAGCCGAAGGACCTGAAATTGAAAACGACTGGCACAATTTTTCTGCACTCAATTTCCCTGAAGAGCATCCGGCCAGAGACATGCAGGACACATTTTTCGTTAGTGATGACAAAACCCCTTCTGCCGAAAAAATTGCACTCCGCACGCATACTTCATCTGTTCAGGCAAGAGTGATGGAAAACAATAAACCTCCAATACGGGTGGTTGCTCCGGGAAGAGTTTTTCGTAATGAGGCTATTTCTGCACGTGCGCATTGCATTTTTCATCAGGTCGAAGGATTGTATATCGACCACAATGTTTCATTTGCCGATCTCAAACAAACGCTTTATTATTTTGCCCGTGAGTTTTTTGGTGAAGATACCAAAGTAAGATTCAGACCGTCATATTTTCCTTTTACCGAACCATCGGCTGAGATGGATATTTCGTGTAAAATATGTGGTGGAAAAGGATGTAAAATTTGTAAATATTCGGGTTGGGTCGAAATATTGGGTTGTGGGATGGTTGATCCCAATGTGTTGGAAAGCAATAATATTGATAGCAAGGAGTACACAGGGTTTGCTTTTGGTATGGGCATTGAGCGAATTACCATGCTTAAATACCAAATTAACGACCTCAGACTTTTCTTTGAAAATGATATTCGATTCCTGAAACAGTTTGAAGGAGCCTTTTAAACAAAAAAAAAGCTGTACTAATAACAAGTACAGCTTTTTTTAATGAATTATTTTACAACGGTCAGGGTTTTTCGGGAACCGACATGTGTGTTTGTACCAGTAGCCATTTCCCTTCCTTTTTTACCAAAACCCCGGTGTACCTAAGTCCTTCGTAGCTGTGAGCTTTACCATCGAGTATAAAATTGTAGTTGATGATTTCCGAAAACCAGGCAGTATTTCCGGTTTTATTCACTTCGATAATTTGATCATTATACGAAATAAAAGTATTGCTAAAAGCATCAAATTGATTTTGTACGGCAGTTTTTATTTCTGCCCAACCAATCATCTTTTCGCCTGATACTGTACCAAAACTTACAATTCTTTCCGATGGACACCAAATATCTTCGATCAATCCCATATCCTGATTTTCGTTGGCTGAAGCATATTTTTCGAGCACCAGTTTAATCGCATCTTTTTCATTTTCAATATTTATCTCTTCTTTTTGAGGTTGGTTGCATCCAAAAAGAATGAATACACCCAACATTAATAGTAAAGCATTTTTTTTCATCTGAGTCTCCCTTTCTGTTTAATTTGACTTAAAATTTACCCGTAAAGATAGTTAAATGATATTTCAAATCACAATTGATAAAGGTTTTTTATTGTACAATTTTTATTTAAACATTATAATTCCTAACCCGGACAAGTCGGAAAAGAGATAGAATGATGTAAAAATCAGATTCCGATTTTTAAGTTAGTTTTTTTTGGGCGGCTACGGGCTTTCCGTTTGTA
>JAOZRY010000772.1 GCA_029939965.1 Bacteroidales bacterium
CATTCTCTCATTTCATCATTCTTTTTAATCGTCCTTGATAAGATTGCCAATAATTTCTTTTCATTTTATTATTTAAGAAAGACGAAAATACCATTTTTTCTACCAATTCCGACTGGGTGAGCATTGCAGATAGGATATCATTAACAACCTTATTTATTATGCCGGCTTGCTCGGCAAGTATAGCAAATTGTTGTCTGTATTTTCCTTTCCCAAATTTTTTAGGTAAAAGTCCATCTCTCAATGCAAAATCTTTATCTTCTATATGAATGCGACTATTCAATAAGTCGTAAGCAGGACTTAATCGATAATCGCCCATTTGGGTTTCGAGCAATGAAAAGTTTTTAAAGTGGGCATCTCCATTTGAAAAAAGATAATTAAACACCAGTATTTTAAAAAGTTTTGGTGCTTCCAATTTATAGGCAGGGATATATGTCTGCATTAATTGAAATAGCTCTAAATAATTCCCCAAATATTTGTAATGCTCCCCATGGGTCTGGGGTGTTCTGCCTGCCAAAGATGCAAAATCATCCTGGGCCAGTTTGCCTGCCTGTCCGGTAAGCAGGAATTTATTTTCTGATACATCAAAACGCCGGGTAATGTATGCAGGAATCCCATTTTTAAAAAATATTAATGCATTGTTAGCAGTTTCAATGCCAAAGACCTGACTGGCAATTTGCATAGTGAGATGTTCGTTTGCAGGCATTTGATCCGGGTTTTTACCTATACCTGGTACAGGTTTTAAAATATATGTCCCTCGTTCTCCTTCATTGATAAGTCTTAACTTATTTTTTTCGAGTAATACAGAAAACTTTTCCTGAACACCTGAAATCGACATACATTTACGGTTCTCTTCAAATAATTCATCTGTTTCAGGATTGGACATTGGTGAATAGTATGGTAAAATATGATGCACCTTTTTGCCTTGAAATACTTTATTCAAACAGGCTCTGCTGTATGTGTTAAAACCTTTAGCCAATGTTCCGGGGCAATATTTTATTTCAGGAAAACTCATGAATTTTCTATTTTAACCACTCTTACTGCACCAACACTATCATTTTTTGCACTAATCATTAGTAAGCCAAAATAATCATCCTTATCAATTCGGTTATGTTTACACACTACCTGTTTGTTAGAACCTTCCGGTAGCATATTATAAAAAAATGAGAACAGGAATTTTGAATGGTACTCTTGTTCTATTTTCGGTAGAGTAAGGCTTATGCCAGGTTTTTTACTATCTGCTATCCAGGTATCATAATAGCGGAATGTAAACGACCCGTCATCGTGCTGTGTTAATATCCCAACTTCTTCATCCTTGTATAATATTTTTGCCTGTCTCATTTGCTACTAATTACATTTCTAATTTGTAGGCAAATTTCCATGCCCAATACATCAGCTAACTTATGCAATGTTAATAAGGTAGGATTCCCTTTACCACTTTCGAACTGTTTTAAGGTTCTCAACCCAACCCCCGATAGTTCGGCCAGGGTTTTTTGTGTTACCTGCATTACTTTTCTACGTTCTTTTATAGTTTTTATTAATTCCTTAAAGTGCATCTTAAAGCTCTTTTTAGTGCAAATAATATAACATCTTTTAAAGATACGACACAAAGAGCATTATATTGCACTTATTGATAAAATTTATTATTAATAGCTGGCTTTGCCTTATAATGCTCTTTAACGGCTTAGTTATGCATAGTGCGGATTTCCGAACTTACTACTTGTTTTGCTTGCATAATCTTCAATTTACAAACCCCGCATTACGTATGAGCCTTTTTTAGCTGCTGGTTTTCATTTCATTTTTTTAGTTCATAATTTGTACTTCTTCCTCCTGCCTCTTCTTTTTGCAATATATTTTTGCTTATCAAATCATTGATATCTCTAATTGCTGTATCTTTTGAGCATTTTGCAATCTTTGCCCATTTTGATGATGTTAATTTACCATCAAATCCATCTAATAATTTATTTAATAGCTTTTTTTGCCGCTCGCTTATTATTGTTTTTGA
>JAOZRY010000773.1 GCA_029939965.1 Bacteroidales bacterium
CATTAAAGCATCTGTTTGGTGTTCGGTGATTTAAACTTGTTTTCGCACACTGATTAGTTATAAAACTTATAAACCAATCAGGTTAAATTTATTTCAGATTAAAATTGCATATTAAATAAAAGTAGTATGTTCGTTTTTTACAACAATCTCTAACATTATGAAAAAGTACATCAAACAACTAGTTCTCGATATGCGAGATGCCGCTTCACTGGCACCATCCAATCCTTTTGAAAACGATGATATTAGCCGTGAAGAGGCTATTAATGTGGAAATGGATGATGCCGATCGATTCAAAAATGGGTTAACTGAAAAGCTATCTGATATTGTTGGGATATCACGTTTGCTTCTTCCAAACCCTGATATGTTAAATGTATCTCAGGCAAATGGTCTTGTACACGAAATGATGAACTTGCTCAATGCATATAATTTCATTCCGGAATTTCCGGATGAACTGCCCATACTTATACAATACCAGGCATTATACGATATTTGGGACGATAAATATGTACACATTACAACAGGCCGGGTAATTATTGAGTTTTGCGACTACGATGAAGAAAACTGTCCGTTTCCGGGATATTGTAAGCGCTGTGAAGAAATGTATATGGATGAAAGTTTTTATACAACAAAAAATATATTAAACGAAACAAGAGATTTACCAAATGAAGATGGTGATAGTAGTTTTATACCGGGCATTCATAATTATTGCGACAATTGGTGCGAGAGGTGTAATTTTACAAATAAATGCAAGGTGTTTAAAATACAGGAGGAGATGGATGGTGTATTCGATTTTCCAACAAATAATGAGCAGGAGGGTGGAGTTAATACACCCGAATCAGAAAAGTTTTTGGATATTGATGAGGAATCAGGTTATGATGAATTGTCAGACATCGAAAATGATGAAGACCTGATTGATGAATTTGATGACGAATCGGATGATTTTTTCTCCTCCGACAATAAAGCACGGCGACACCCTATAGTTGAACTTGCCCATGAGTATTCCCGGGAGGCACTCGATTGGTTCAGGAAATGGGAAGTACAAATGGAAAATGGATTTGTAGCACAATTGGCTTACGGTTATGCCGATGAGCTTATGAACGCAGAAGAAGTGATGCGGTGGTATCATGTATTTATTTATATAAAACTCAAACGTGCATTGTCAGGATATTACGAAATAGAGGAGTTTGAAGATGTTGTTTATGATATGAATGGTTCCGCCAAAGTGGCGCTCATCGGGATAGACAATTCCATTGAGGCGGCAACCTTATTGGCGCGTCACTTAAAGCAAAGCCGAAGTGAGATGAAAGCTTTTCGCGAAAAACTTGAAAAAATCAGGTTTTTAACTGAGAAGCAATTTCCGGATGCCCGTAACTTTATCCGACCGGGATTTGATGAGGTGTAATAGTAGTTTTCCTTAGGTGGGAGTATGAAAAAGGTTTGCAATATTCCGACATTAAATCCCTAACCTGAACAAGCCAGAAAAGAGATTTATTGAAGTATAAATTATTTACTGATTTTGAAGTTGTTTTTTTTGGGCGGCCACGGGCTTTCCGTTTGTAGTTGTTTCATGGCGGCTGGTTTTTTGTAGGTGGTGCGGGGGCTTCCTTCGTCAGCCGCCACCCACCAACAAAAATCACAGCCGCCTCCCATATTATTGGGATCAACAAGCTACCACTACAATCCCTGCCGCTGAGCATTACGAGGTAACGAGATTGTATGAGTTTGGTTATAATGATGAAATGCGATAAGGAGACAAGAAGATAATGCTATAATGCGATAAGGAGACAATGCGATAAGAAAAAGAAAAGAAAGGATCGTATCATTGAAGCATCAAATCATTGAAGCATTAAATCATTTTAGCATTGAACCATTGTATCATTGAACCATTGAAGCATTACACCATTGTAGCATTACACCATTGTAGCATTACACCATTGTAGCATTAGATCATTTTTTTGTGTTCCATTAGATTCGCAATAGAACCGATTAATTAATCCTTTG
>JAOZRY010000774.1 GCA_029939965.1 Bacteroidales bacterium
AAATGTCCATCACATTCCGAAAGTTTTTGGATTGCAACAATGTCTTCCGACCTATCTTTGTAATGGGTTGCCTGGCTGTAATTACTTTCTATGGTTTTTAAATTCATATCAAAAATTTCTTTTTGTTTCATTAAAACCCCCTTTTTGTTAACGTAGGCCAGTGCATAAACTTTATGGGTCTTTTTGTCGTACACAGGGTTATATTTTTTTAAACCATCAAGCGTTGCATGAGCCGCCATGGTTGCATTGGTGCGAAAATCGGACAGGAAATCGGTGTTCAGTTTGTTGTTTGTACCGGAGGTTACCTTTTCGTTCACAAAGCTTTCGGTTGAGCTTACAATGGAAACTTTTATTGATTCTACCAAATCTATTTTAGCGAATCGAATTGCCCCATTTTTAGCTTCATATATATCATCTTTCCGGTCAACTGTCAGCTCGGCATATCCAACGTAGTACTCCGATAAGGGTAACATGTTTCTTCTGGCAGAACCATCTGACCATTTGGGTGGTTGTGCTACGCGGCAAATAGCACTGGCAATAAGCCTAACAATATTAAAAATATACGTTTCATGGTAAATTAAATTTTCGGTTTAACTAAAAAAGCCGGGAGTTTTTCCCGGCCATAAAATTACTAAAAAACGATTTATTACTTCTCATGAATACCCCAAAACTTATCTTCCCATTCATTCATTTCAAAGTTAATTTCTAACTCATCGTCCTTGGAAATTTCATTGTTCAATGCTTTTACATATTCGTCTTTCGACATTTCCATTACTGACCAGTATTTGTAGAACCCGCCCTGTTTATCATATTTTACGTCTTCACAAATACTATAGCTGTTGTACAATACAATATCTATAACGTGAATAGTTAAATTTACAAATTTCATTTTTAGGTCTTCGCTCAGGTTTTTAGCATAATCAGCTAAAAAATCATGATTTACCCTTCTGATGTGGTCTCTCATTTGTGTAGCTAATTCTTCCCTGGCATTGGCTTTACCCATTTTCATTGCAACATCTTCGCGTAGGCTCTGCCCAACAAATCTTGCCCGATAGAATTTTTTATCAGTTTCATACTTGTTGCCCTTGCATGGTTGGGGAACGTTTTTTAATGAAGTGCAGCTGATACCTGCAATTAAAAGGAGGAGTGCTCCAATTGCGAATAACGATTTTGAATAATTCATAACTTTTTAAATTTTAAATAGTGGAAATAAATGTGTTAACATCTTTAAGAAGCCCGTTAATTTGCTCAGGTTGCAAAATCCGCAAAATTTTTTTCGAATGGATAGATTGGCTTAATTCTTTTACACGAGTTCAATCATCAAAAAATGTATTTCTGCATTTTTTATTGCAAACAAAGAATCGCTTTCATGATTGCTGGCTTTGCACAATCATTCCTTTAGCTGTATAGCATCTCCTTCGTGAAGAATTCAGGTTTGCGTGAGATTTCGCCCATCTGGGTGAAAACGCATAAGTGAAATCACACAAATAATTTTTGAGTGAAAATCGTATTTTTTTTCTTTTCGAAGAAAAGGATTTGTAATTTGTAGTAACTTAGCACAATAATCCAATCAATTAAATTTTTCATCCATGATATGGTTAATTTGCACAAAGGTTGCTTATGCTACATGTTAAATGGTTGAAAAATGAAAGGAGGTAACAAATCCAACAAAAATTTACTTTTCCGAAGTAACTCACAATCCCTAACGCAATGTTTATGATTTTTCATTCTTGGAAATGTCGCCCCATTGGTGTTTATGGATTGCTTGTGTTTTTATTCAACATATTTATCATTAAAAAAGGAGAAATTATGAAAAAACTAATCGTTTTACAAATTGCTTTATTGGTTGCAACAATGATTGTGGGCAATAACATTCAAATTAGTAATTGTTCCTTAGTGGATGCAAATGCTGCCGAAAATTACGTAATGGTTCAATTCGACCTTAATTGGGATAATTCATGGCGAACTACCGGCAACCCCAATAATTTTGATGCCGCCT
>JAOZRY010000775.1 GCA_029939965.1 Bacteroidales bacterium
CTAGCCCGAGTTTCCTAGTTACTAAATAGGGATCTACACAATACGCTGATATAATTAAGGAAAGTACCAGTAAAAGCCTATGCCCTAAATTAGTTTAAGCTTAATCATGCGAAAATAATGACTATATAACGCTTGACAACTTAGCCCTATGCCCTAAAATAACTTTTAAATTTACAATTTAAGGGAGAAGGGCGTGGAGCGGCTTGAGATTAAAAAGATTAGCGGACGAAAATATTACTACTATTCCAAATGGGCTTGGGTGGATGGTAAGTGTAGGCGTGTTTGGCAAAAGTATTTGGGGACACTTGAAAATATCGCGAAGGCCGTTGAGGGCGGCCCGGCTCCGCTTTTCGCGGAAATATTTCAATGGGGACTGCCAATCGCGCTCTGGAAAGAAAGCGGTTTAGCGGAGATTGTAAAAGAAACTGATAAACTATGCCCTAAACGAAAGCAAGGATTGAGCGTGGGAGAATATGTGAACATCGCGGCTATTAACAGAGCAATGTGTCCAAACAGTAAACGATCAATGTGGGAGTGGTTTTCTCAAACTGCTCTGATCAGAAATTTTTCTAATGCGACAAAAACAACCCTGACCTCCCAACGGTTCTGGGACCATATGGACAAGATTAAAGGGAATACCGCATTGTCTATTTGGAAAAACATACTGAAAAAAGTTGTAGAACGCGAAACAATAGACTTATCTTCCGTGTCCTACGATGGTACAAACTTCTATACTTTTATCGATACATTTAACACGCGTTGTGACATCGCCAAACGAGGGAAGAATAAACAGGGACGTAATAGTCTCAGGCAGGTTAGTTATGCTCTTTTTTGTACTGAGAATAATCACATCCCGTTATACTATGATATTTATGACGGGAATCGTCACGATGCCCGACAATTCCCTGTAATGTTGGAAAAATTTCATGCGTTTCTGAATGACCTTTTAGGAAAGAACAATCCACCTCCGCAAACGACGCTCGTATTCGATAAAGGAAATAATTCCATCGATAATTTCGCATTACTTGATTCTTTGGAATTAAATTTTGTCGGATCAGTAAAGCTTGGTGAACATAAAGAGTTGATGCAGGTGAAAAATAATGATGTGAGTTTTGAACAATGCGATATGGTTGAGTTGGAGGGCACAAAAGCATTTCGAGTCGAAAAAAAAGTGTATGGCAAAACCAGGACTCTTGTGGTCACTTACAATCAAAATTTATTTAATTCCCAATGGCTTACATTACAAAACGACATAAATAAGGCCACTGATAAGCTATCATTGTTGCAGCAAAAATTGGAAGATCGAGCGAACGGCTTGATTAAAGGAGGGAAAGCGCCAACATCGGGATCAGTAGAAAAACAATGCAAAACTATTTTGAAGCGTCAACATTTAACACAAATTATAACTGTGAGTGTCGATGAACGGATTGGTGGTATTCCTCGGTTAGAATATGCAATTGATGCTGACGCGATCCATGAACTATCAAATACACACCTTGGCAAAAATATAATAATCACCAGCAGAAAAGAGTGGGATAAACAAAAAATTATAAAAGCGTATCGCAGTCAATATATTATTGAAGGGATTTTTAAAGAAATGAAGGATCGGAATACCGGTAGCTGGTGGCCAATGCATCACTGGACCGATTCAAAAATACGAGTACATGGATTATACTGTACAATAGCGCTCCTGATAAGGGCACTAATGTTCCGTAGAGTGGAGAAAGCAGGGTTACGTCTTTCAATGAAACGGATTCTAAAGGAATTAGATGCGATCAGAGAGGTTATTAATATTTACAAAAAAAAACGAGGCCAAAAAGAGGAGCGAAAGCAAGCGGTATTAAGCAAAGCCTCAGATGCACAACAACAACTGATGTCAGTTTTACAGCTCAAACAAGAAGAAAACAGTGTTTTAGGGTAAGGCGACATGGGCTCTAATGCACTGAAACTTCAATACATATATTGTTGTTTTTTTATAACTAGGAAACTCGGGCTAGA
>JAOZRY010000135.1 GCA_029939965.1 Bacteroidales bacterium
AATGATTTAATGGTACAATGATTTAATGGTACAATGATTTAATGGTACAATGATTTAATGCTTCAATGATTTAATGCTTCAATGGTTGTCTCCTTATCGCATTTTATCATTTTTTACCACTAAAATGGTAGTATAACCAAAAAAAGAATTAATATTTATTGCAAATAAATTTGTGTTATTAGAAATAAATTTTACTTTTGCATCCGTTTTCATAAAAACACGTTCTTTTTAAGCATGGCCCGTTCGTCTAGCGGTTAGGACGCCAGGTTTTCATCCTGGTAGCAGGGGTTCGATTCCCCTACGGGCTACACTTCACAATATAAAACCGTTGTTAATCATAGTATTAGCAGCGGTTTTTTTATTAGCAGCAATCTTTCAGGTAAATGTTTCGCTACATAACACCCATCCTGAACAAAAAGTTTTAGAGAGCTTATCATTAAAACCATAAGTTTTATTATAAAATATTTAGTTTTTCACCATTTGAGTGTTCTAAAAATTAATTTTGCTCTGAATTTTTGATAGTATTTTTTATCACTGAAAACGCAACCAATAGCCGGAAATCATCATCATATTTTAGATGTAGCAAAGAATGTAGATTAGTTGAGAACCTAATGAAAAAGAAATTTTTATCCAACCTGATATTACTTCTGTTTTTAAATTTGCTTGTAAAGCCTTTTTGGATTCTCGGTATCGATCGTACTGTTCAAAATGTGGTTGGTGCTGAAGATTATGGTTTCTATTATGTTATTTTCAACTTTTCTTTTCTGTTTAATATTCTCCTCGATTTTGGCATCACCAATTATAACAACCGGAATATTGCCCAACATCATCAGTTACTCAACAAACACTTTTCGGGCATTATTATTATAAAACTGTTACTGGCAGTAGTTTACACTGTTATTACTTTCAGTTTTGGTTTGCTTATCGGTTTTAATATTCAGCAGCTCGGATTGCTTGGCCTTTTATGTTTTAATCAGTTTTTACTTTCTTTTATTCTCTATTTACGTTCAAATATATCCGGACTATTGCTCTTCCGTACCGATAGTCTGCTTTCAGTACTCGACAGGGTATTAATGATCCTGATATGTGGAGTTTTGCTTTGGGGACACGTTTCAACCACCTCGTTCCAAATTGAATGGTTTGTTTACGCACAAACAGCAGCGTATGTTTTAACAGCTATTACCGCTCTAATGGTGGTAATTAAAAAAGCATCTTTCCGAAAGCTAAATTGGAATATTCCATTTTTTGTGATGATCATAAAAAAAAGTTTTCCGTTTGCCATTCTCGTTATGCTTATGGCTTTTTATAACCGCATCGACCCTGTGATGATCGAACGTATATTACCCGATGGGATTGGAGATTCAGAAGCAGGTGTGTATGCTTCGGCGTATAGACTTCTGGATGCCGGAAATATGATTGCCTACCTTTTTGCAGTTTTACTATTACCGCTATTTTCTAAAATGATTAAACAAAACGAATCGGTTCAGCAAATTGTAAAAATGGCTTTTACTTTACTTATTATCATTTCAACAATTGTTGCAGTAGGTTCTCATTTTTATAGTTACGAGCTAATGGATTTACTCTACAAAGAGCATGTAAATGAATCAGCTGAAGTTTTTAGAGTGCTAATATTTGGGTTTATTGCTATTTCGAGTACGTATGTATTTGGAACCCTGCTTACTGCAAATGGAAACCTCAAATTACTAAATATTGTAGCAGCCTCCGGAATGGTTCTCAATCTTACAATTAACTTCCTTCTTATTCCAAAATTTCATGCGGTTGGTTCTGCTTATGCTAGTCTCATTACACAATTTACTACCGCAATTATTCAGGTTTGGTTTGCTTTACAGATTTTTAAATTCAAGCCTGACTACAAATATCTTTTTGCACTTTTGATTTTTGTTGTAGGTGTTCTGCTCATTACTTACTATTCGAAATTTATTTTTGACAATTGGATATTGAATTTCTCATTGATGCTTATTGCATCCGCAAGCCTGGCAATGGGATTAAAACTACTGAATATCAGAGGATTTATTCAGATATTGAAAAGTGATGAATAAATCTGAAAAATAATAATAGTACAGCTCAATAAATTGCCGGATTATGAATTAATTGGGGTATGCATAAAAAACATATTTTTGCACCCATTTTTTGACGAAAGAGGATATGGTACTTTGGAAAACCGATAATAGTAATTTTGAATCGACAAATATTTTGTTGTTTCTCAACAGATGGAGAATACCGTTGATCATAGTTTCAGTGATAGCGATTTTAGCTTCTATAATATTTTCATCACCGTATTTTATTATTCCCAAATTTAAATCAACCGTAATACTTTATCCGGCTGCCACAAATTCGATTTCGAAAGCTTTGCTTACCGAGAATAGTGGTACAAAAGAAAGTATTCTTGATTTTGGTGAAGATGAAGAAACCGAACAGCTTTTGCAGATACTCCATTCAAACCGTATCCGCGACAAAATCATTAACAAGTATAATCTACTCCAACATTATGACATCAAAAAATCTTCCAAATACAAATTTACCCATCTATATGAGGAATATGAAGATAACATAACGTTTAAGCGTACTGAGTTCATGGCTGTTAAAATCTCTGTTTTGGACAGAGACCCTCAAATGGCTGCTGATATTGCCAATGATATTGCCGAGTTGCTCGATTCTACAAAAAATGAGATGCAAAAACAACGTGCAGAACGGGCTTTTGAAATTGTTAAAAAGCAATATTTTAAATTACGCAATGAGGTTGCAGCAATGGAAGATTCTCTTTCCGTATTGCGAGGGTATGGAGTACATGATTATGAATCGCAAGCCGAAATGATTAACCGCCAATTGGCCATTGAGCTGGCAAAGAATAATGAATTGGGAATAAATCGTCTTGAAAAAAAACTGAAAATACTTACAAAATATGGCGGTCCGTATGTGTCGTTGCGTGATGCATTAGAGCATGAAAAAAAACAACTCAGTATGCTCAGAGCCAAATACGAAGAGTCAAAAACGGATGCGATAGAAGTATTACCTTCAAAATTTATTGTAAACAGTGCCTATAAAGCAGAAAAAAAATCCTATCCCATCAGATGGCTCATAGTATTAGTTGCCACACTTTCGGCATTCCTTTTTACTATGATTTTTTTGTTGATATTTGAAAATATTAATGCATATTTTCCTAATTCATACAGGCATGTTGATGTTGAACTTATTAATGATAAATCGGAAAACACAAAAAAAGATAAGAATTCCCCGGTTCCTGCTCGTGAGCCTCCCCGAAAAGAAATTCCCGATCGGGTTGTTGAAAAAATCCCGATTCGAAAACCGGTTGATGATTCCTCCCCTCAGGATAAACGAAAACCGGAAAAGAATAAAATAACTCAAAACGATAATACCAAACAAAACAAGAGAAAAGAACAAACAACAATAGAAACCACAGAAAAACCAGATATCCAAATGGCCAAATACTTTACAAATACTAATATTCTAAAACTACTTTTTAAGTGGAAAATTCATCTTTTGGTGATTATCTTGTTGGGTGTTATCCTTGCAGCACTTTTTTCATCTTCCATGTTCATTACACCAAAGTTCAAATCTTATTCGCTTGTGTATCCATCAAATATTTCGCCTTACTCCGAGGAAAGTGAATCGGAACAAATGCTGCAATTTTTACAATCGAGTGAAATCAGAGATAAAATCATCGCCAAATATGATTTGAGCGAGAGATACGAAATTGATCCTTCGTACAAATACTATAAAACCACTATTATTGATGAATACAGCCAAAATGTAATTATTAGCAAAACACCTTTTGAGACCATTAAAATTGAAGTGTTTGATACGGATCCGGATGTAGCTTGTGATATGGTAATAGATATTGTAAAATACTATGATGAGTTGGTTTTGAGTACGCATCGTCAAAAATCAGGAGAAGTTGTTAAGTTTATTAGCAAAAGGCTTGAACTAAAAAAACAGGAAATCGACTCCATCGAAAATATTCTGTACGATATTCGTACCAAGCATGGTATTATCGACTATCCTAATCAATCGAGAGAAGTTGCGCGTGGTTTTTTGCGAACGGTGGATGGGGATAATGCCGCTCAAAACATCAACACTAAAGAGGTTTTGCGCCTTAAAGAAAACATTGAAAAATACGGCGGACTCTTTACATATTACAACGACAGATATTTTGATTTGATTGCTGAATATGGCAAAATAAAAATGGATTATGATGAGGCTCTTATGAATTATTCAAAAGATATTACCTATGCCAATGTAATAACAACACCATTCCCTTCTGATAAGAAGTCGTATCCGGTAAGATGGGTGATTGTTGTACTTACTGCTCTCGGAGTATGGTTTGTTTCTATGCTGGCAATATTAATTATCGAAAACTTCGAGTCTATTAAAAAAAACTTTTAATCTACCACTGATTTGTCGGATAAGGTAAAGCTATATTGGGTTTACGGTATCAGTACATTGTTTATTATCGTAAATGCCGTACTGATCATTAATGAGTATTACTGGTCGCTTTTGCTACCAATACTCGCAGTGGTTTTAATATTGTACATTTTTGCACTCGACAAATTAATTCTTCTCATAGCTTTTCTTACTCCTCTGGCGGTAAACATAAGAAGTTTTGATACCAATCTCGGGGTATCACTCCCAACCGAACCATTGATGTTTGGTGTGCTGATCATTTTTGTTATAAAACTTTTTAGTGGTTTCCCTTACGATCGCAAAGTTTTACATCATCCCCTGACTATTGCCATTCTAATAAATCTGATTTGGATAACTATTACATCTTTTACAAGTGAGTTACCATTAATATCTTTTAAATTTTTGTTAGCCAGGCTTTGGTTTGTTATACCGTTCTTTTTTGTGGGTGCAATACTTTTTAGGAAATTCAGTAACATCAAAAGATTTATTTGGATGTACGCCTTGGGGTTGTTAATTGTAATAGGTTACACAATAATTAAGCATTCGCAATATGGATTCGACGAAGAAACCGGCCATTGGGTAATGACTCCTTTTTATAATGACCATACAGCCTATGGAGCTGCATTAGCAATGTTTATTCCATTTATGGTAGCATTTAGTTTTGATAAAACGTATAAATTCTCAATCAGGATGTCATCCGTTTTTGTTCTATTAGTTCTTATTATCGCCATAATTTTATCATATAGCCGGGCTTCATGGATCAGCATTATAGCTGCTTTCGGAGTTTATTGCCTCGTGATGCTCAAAATAAAATTCAAATGGGTTTTAGGAGTTGTTTCAATAATCGTTGTCATCTTCTTTAGTTTCCAGCACCAAATTATTGAAGTTCTCGAACGTAATGAGCAGGATTCGTCCACCGATTTTGTTGAGCACATACAATCTATTTATAATATTTCTTCTGATGCCTCTAATCTCGAAAGGATTAACCGATGGCAGGCCGGAATAAGAATGTTTAATGAAAGACCATTCTTTGGCTGGGGGCCGGGAACCTATCAGTTTCTGTACGCTCCATTTCAACGTAGCAAAGAAAAAACCATTATCAGTACTAATGCCGGCGATCTCGGAAATGCACACAGTGAATATATCGGGCCAATGGCCGAACAGGGTCTTTTGGGGATGATTACTATTGTTATGGTATTAATTATTGGAATTTACATTGGATTAAAAGTGCATAAAAATGCAAAAGACAAACAGGTAAAAATGATGGCACTACTTGCTGTACTGTCGCTAATTACATATTTTATGCATGGGATACTCAACAACTTCCTGGATTCTGATAAAGCTTCTGTTCCTGTTTGGGGGCTCTTTTCGATAATACTTGCCCTGGATATATACCATATCCGTAAGCTTCGCGAAAACTATTGAGCAAAAGCATTACAAAAAAAACTAAAATTTTATTTCATTTTTTTCAACAAATCAGGCAACTGCCTTAGAGCAGCCATTTCGCGCCACTTTTTGCGAGCATCAATGGCCGGAGCTCCAAAATATACTTTCCCGTTTCCTTCGATAGATTTATCGATAGCTGAAGTTGCAAGAATTATTGCGCCTTTCCCAACAACGAGGTCTTTGTTTATAGCCACTCTTCCCCAGATAATAACATCATCTTCGATACGTGTTACACCGGCAATAGCGGCATGTGATCCAATCAAACAGTTTTTTCCGATATATGTATCGTGCCCCACCTGGCAATGGTTATCCATTTTGGTTCCTTCATCAATCACGGTATTGCCCGAAACACCTTTATCAATGGAACAAAGAGCCCCGATTTCTACACGATCATTTATCAATACACTCCCACAGGATTCTAATTTGCGGTAGCCGGCAGGTTTGCGCTGGAAATAATATGCATCTGCACCCAACACACTATTAGCATGAATGATTACATCATCACCAATAACCACATGATCGTAAATACTTACGTTTGAATGTATAATACAGTTTTTCCCGATCTTAACTTCATTTCCAACAAATGCAGTAGGCTGAATTACTGTTCCTTCACCAATTTTTGCAGTGCTGCTTACGTTTGACATGGCTGGCTTAAAAGCCCGGAATTTCCTTACTAACTTCACATAGCCCTCAAAAGGATCATCAGAAATCAACAAAGCTTTTCCTTCAGGATACTCCACATTTTTATTTATCAGGATGGTGGTGGCATTGGAGTTTATTGCCTTATTATAATATTTTGGATGATCGACAAATGTAATATCGCCTTTTTCGACCATGTGAATTTCGTTGATGCCGGTTACCTTATGATTAGCATTACCAATCATTTCAGCACCGATAATTTCTGCAATTTCCTGTAATGTATATACCCTGTCGAATTTCATTGTTATTAGATTAACATTAATAAATTTTGGTAAAAAATAAGACACAAACATTTTTAGTTTGTGCCCATAAAAAAAATAGAATAATTGTTATTTTAACTTTTAACTCTTTCGAGATAATTCCCTGAACGGGTATCAACTCGTATTACCTCGTCAGTATTAATAAATAATGGTACTTTAACCACAGCTCCGGTTTCGAGTGTAGCATCCTTAAAAGTATTGGTTGCTGTATTGCCTCGCTCGCCAGGTTCGGTATAGGTAATTTTCAACTCAACGTTTGCCGGCAATTCGCATAATAGTGCGGTTTCGGTATCGGCATGAAAAACAATGTCAGCATTAGCACCTTCTTTCAGGAACTGTGGATTATCAATAATGTTTTCATCGATAAAGGTTTGTTCATAATCTTCCAAATTCATAAAATGGAAGTCCTGACCATCTTTATACAGGAATTGATACGTACGTCTTTCAACTCTTTGAATATCGATCTTTACACCTGCATTAAAAGTATTTGGAAGTACTTTTCCTGTTTTAATGT
>JAOZRY010000136.1 GCA_029939965.1 Bacteroidales bacterium
CTGACGGGCTTTGTTGTACGAAAGTTTGAGTTCTTTAATCAACTCTTCGGCATTGTCGGTGGCCTTGTGCATAGCTGTCATTCGTGCTCCATGTTCCGATGCTACCGAATCGAGCAATGCTTTATAAAGCTGTATTTTAAGCGACTTGGGAATGAGTTCCTGTACAATCTCTGCTTTTGACGGCTCAAAAATAAAATCAGTATTTTGAGTTTTCTGTATGGAACCCTTTTCGGGTTTTGGTGGGATGATAGGTAGAAATTGTTCCGTTTTCAAAATCTGAACAGCAGCATTTTTAAACTGGTTGTAAACAATTTCAATCTTATCGTATTTTTTATCAGCAAAATTCTTTATCAATTCTTCGGCAACAGGCAGTATCTCCCCGAAGGTGAGATTATCTAATAATTCATCTTTCCGTTGCGAAACATCGATCTTACGGGATTTAAAAAAATCAAAGATTTTTTTTCCAATGGTAAATATTTCAACGTTGCCAGCATCGTACTGCGTTGAATACTTACCTTTAATCAACCTAAAAACAACTTTGGCAATGTTGGCGTTAAAAGGGCCACACAACCCCCTGTTGGAGGCAATGGCAACAATAAGGACTTTATCTGGATTACGCTCTTGTGTAAAAACACTTTCAGCAGAATCATCCATGCCTGAGCTGATATTTTGCATGATTTCGGTAAGTTTTGAGGCATAAGGCCTCAGGTTGAGGATGGCATTTTGTGCTTTCCTCAATTTTGATGCAGACACCATTTTCATGGCACTGGTAATCTGCATGGTCGATTTTACCGAATCAATTCGAATCCTTACTTCTTTTAAGTTAGGCATTATGTGTTGGTTAGATGTTGGAGTTTAGAAGTTAAAAATGCTAATATCTTCACTTTGTTTCTAAACAAAAATTATCTTTTTTCGTACTTTTTAGAAATATCGCCAGCTGCCTTTTTCATAATTTCTATATCTTCTTGGAGCAGTTTGCCTGCCTGAAGATTTTTTAATAAATCGCTGTGATTTACCTCAAGGAAGTGTAAATATTCAATTTCAAAATCTTTTATGCTATTCAACGGAACACTTCGGAGCAAACCTTGTGTACCGCAAAAAATTATGGCAACTTGTTTTTCAACAGTCATTGGTGAGTATTGTGCCTGCTTCAAAATCTCCACATTCCGTCTGCCTTTTTCAAGTACACTCATAGTAGCTGCATCCAAATCGGAGCCAAACTTGGAGAAAGCTTCAAGCTCACGAAATTGAGCCTGGTCGAGTTTTAATGTACCCGCTACCTTTTTCATCGATTTAATTTGTGCATTACCACCCACACGCGAAACTGAAATACCTACGTTAATAGCCGGACGAATACCTGCATTAAAAAGATTTGATTCCAGAAAAATTTGCCCATCGGTAATAGAGATTACATTGGTTGGGATATATGCTGCAACGTCACCAGCTTGTGTTTCGATAATTGGAAGTGCCGTAAGTGAGCCACCACCTTTAACGATAGGTTTAAGGCTTTCGGGCAGGTCGTTCATCTGCCTTGCAATATCATCCGATTCGATCACTTTAGCGGCACGCTCCAATAATCTTGAGTGCAGATAAAATACATCACCCGGATAAGCTTCGCGTCCCGGAGGTCTTCTCAACAACAAAGAAACTTCACGGTAGGCAACAGCCTGCTTCGACAGGTCATCGAAAACCACTAAAGCCGGACGACCGGTATCCCTGAAAAATTCACCAATTGTAGCACCGGCAAAAGGCGCATAAAACTGCATGGCCGCCGGATCGGATGCTGTAGCAGTTATAATTACAGTATAGGGCAGGGCACCATTGTCTTCGAGTATTTTTACAATATTTGCAACTGTTGAACCTTTTTGCCCTGAGGCTACATAAATACAAAACACCGGTTCACCTTTATCATAAAATTTTTTCTGATTAATAATCGTATCAATAGCAATAGCGGTTTTACCGGTCTGACGGTCACCAATGATCAGCTCACGTTGGCCGCGACCGATCGGAATCATTGCATCCACAGCTTTGATACCGGTTTGCAGTGGTTCGTTTACCGGCTGACGGAATATTACTCCGGGTGCTTTTCGTTCAAGAGGCAATTCCCAGGTTTCTCCTTTTATTTCACCCTTACCATCAATAGGTTCGCCAAGGGTATCAATTACACGGCCAAGCATACCCATTCCCACATTTATGGAGGCAATTTTTCCGGTACGTTTTACTGTGTCGCCTTCTTTTACATCTTTAATATCGCCCAATAATACTACACCCACGTTGTCCTGCTCCAGGTTGAGTACAATTCCTCTAAGGTTCCCTTTTTCAAATTCTACCAGTTCGCCTGATTCGACATTGGTCAGGCCATAAATTCTGGCAATTCCGTCACCAATTTGTAAAACTGTCCCGGTTTCTTCAAGCTCCGATTTGGTTTTGAAACCAGCAAGTTCCTGGCGTAATATTTCCGATACTTCAGCGGGTTTGATCTGTGACATATCCTATTGTTATTTAATACTTTGCGAAAATCTTAAATAAATATCTTTTTTACTTTTCTATTTTTTAATACTTATTGCTAAAAGCCTTTTACATAAAGGTTTTTAGCAAATGTTCTTTTCAATTTTTCAAGCTGATGCCTGATACTTGCATCATATTTCTTGTCTTCCATAGTTAAAACAAAACCACCAATTATACTTTTATCCACTTCCTCGATAAGTTCAATGGTATGATTTGTAGTTTTTGTAAGTAAAGCTATCAACTCTTTCCTTATTTTTTCGTCCATTTTTATGGCTGAAGATAGCTTAATCGTCATAATCTTATGATGTACCTTGTAAAGCTTTACAAACGCATCAGTAATTCCTTCAAGAAACACTTCCCGTTCTTTTCTTGTAACCAGTTTCAGGAACTTCAATGAAAGTTCATCAAGGTGGTTTTCAAAAATAGAGGAGATGACCTTGTTTTTTTTCTTTTCGGGAATGGTAGGGCTGGTAAGAAGGCGTTTAAACTCCGGATTCTCTTTGGTTACCTCATTTACCAAAGCCATATCCTTCGAAACCTTTTCGAGTTTATTTAACTCGATAGCCAGATCGAAAAGCGCTTTTGCGTACCGTTGTGAAATGATGGGTATATCCATATCGCAATCTCAATTAATTGAGGTTGGCTTTGCTGATCAAATGATCAACATAATCTTCTTGTTTTTTCTTTTCGCTTAACTCACGTTCAAGGAGTTTTTCGGCTATTTCGATAGAGAGCCTGGCAATTTGATTTTTCAGATCTACCATAGCCGCCATTTTTTCGTTTTCGATGGTTTCACGGGCACTTTCGATTACCCGGTTTGCCTCTTCGTTTGCCTTTAGTTTTGCATCCTCGATTAATTTTTCTTTTATTTCACGAGCCTGTTTAAGCAAATCATCTCTTTCATCTTTGGCATCAGCGAGTAGCTGTTCGTTCGAAAACTTTAGCTCTTTCATTTCCTGTCGTGCTCTATCGGCTTCATGCAAAGCGTTATCAATAGAATCTTCGCGCTCTTTAAGCGATTTCAGGATAGGTTTCCAGGCAAACTTTGCCAGCACCCACAACACAATGCCAAAAGCAAGTGTCATCCAAAAAATTAACCCGATTCCGGGGTTTACTAATTCCATATTTTACAAATTTAACACCAGTAACAAATAATTAAAATCCCAAATTCCGGCCAAACGCCGGAATCGGGGATTACTTCTTTCTACAGGAACACGATCAATAAGCAAACAACAATGGCAAAAAAGGCTACACCTTCGATAAGTGCTGCCGCCACAATCATGTTTGAACGAATATCGCCAACTGCTTCTGGCTGACGAGCAATGGATTCCACAGCTCCTCTACCTATTTGGCCAATTCCGATACCTGCTCCAATGGCTGCTATACCCGCACCAATACCGGCACCAAGTTTTGCATAAGGAGCAAGATCTGTTGCTACCTGTAATAATATTGCTAATAATTCCATAATAAGTGAAGTATTAAAAATTTATGACTAATTATTTTATGTGAATCAATATTTCAAATCTGTTTTTCCAAACTCTGTATCCCAAAATTTTCTTTCTACCCTCTATCTTCTACCCTCTATCTTCTACCATCTATCTTCTACCATCTATCTTCTACCATCTATCTTCTACCATCTACTCTAATGGTGTTCCTCAACAGCCATACCAATATACAAGGCGGTGAGTAGTGTAAAAACATACGCCTGGATAAAAGCTACAAGCAGTTCGAGAATATCCATAAATACGGCAAACGCGATAGAAACAACCGAAATACCTAAACCAAGGCCTGCATGCATTTGACCAAAAATAAAAATCAGGCTAATAAATCCCAGCACAATAATGTGGCCGGCTGTCATATTAGCAAAAAGACGAACCATCAAAACAAATGGTTTTGTAAAAACTCCAATAATTTCTACAATCGGCATTAGCGGTACAGGAAATTTAAGCCACCAGGGCACTCCCGGAGTATTAATAATATGTATCCAATAGTTTTTGTTTGCACTAAAAGTAGTGATTGCAAAAGTAAATAGTGCCAAAACCATTGTAACTGCAATATTTCCTGTAACGTTTGCCCCACCCGGAAATATCGGCACTAAACCCATTAGATTGTTCAGGAAAATAAAAAAGAACAATGAAAGCAGGTATGGTAAATATTTTTGGTATTTCTTTTCGCCAATAGATGCTTTGGCAATATCGTCGCGGATAAAGAGAATAAGTGGTTCCAAAAATGACTGGATACCTTTTGGAGCTTCACCTTTACGACGACTATAGCTTTTGGCTATCGAAATAAATAGCCAGATCATAATGATGAGACTAATAAATATGGATAAAACATTTTTGGTGATCGAAAAATCAAGTGGTAATTCTTGGGCTTCATCATGAACAATTACCTTGTCATCCAAAAAACGTTGACGAAGTGTACGAACTATTTTGCCCTTATGATCGCCTTCGTTTGCCAACCCAAAGCCATTATAATCATCGTGCCCGTGATGAAATTTGCTTGATAAAAATAAATGCAAACCACCATCGAACCACAAAATAATCGGCAGTGGAATAGTAAGATGAAAATCGCCATAAGTAAGAATGTGCCAATCATGGGCATCAATGATATGTTCAATAATCATATCACCGGCTTTAAATTCCTCTTCCTGAATTATTTCTTCCCAGGTTTCATCACCATGAGTAACCTTTTTGGCCTGACCATGACCGGTAGCCAAAACCTGCATCATCAGAAAAATAATAATTCCGGCAGCCAGCAGAAAGTTTCTCAAAAATCCGGATTTTATATGCAAACGCATGTTCATATCATTTTTGTTTCCAAATAATTTATTCCGCCAATACCAGCAGATTATTTTTTAGTATCTCCACAACACCACCCTTAATATCAAAAAAAGTTTCAATATTCTCTTCTGATTTCATTTTAATTTTACCAACCTTAAGTGCCGAAATCATTGAAGCATGATTATTAAGCACTTCAAATGAACCGTCAAGACCTGGAAATTGAACCAATTTGGCCTTACCCGAAAACAATGTTTTATCTGGTGTTATGATTTGTATATCCATGTATAAAATTATCTGCAGATTATGGTTTAAACTTCTTCCTCAGCAAGTAATTTCTTACCTTTTTCGATGGCTTCCTCTATGGTACCAACAAGGTTAAATGCAGCCTCAGGATACTCGTCCACTTCTCCATCCATAATCATGTTAAAGCCTTTAATTGTATCTTCGATGGAAACAATTGTTCCCGGAATTCCGGTAAATTGTTCGGCAACATGGAATGGTTGCGAGAGGAAACGCATTACCCTTCTGGCACGGTGTACCACCTGCTTATCTTCTTCCGAAAGCTCGTCCATACCAAGAATAGCAATAATATCCTGGAGGTCTTTGTATCGTTGTAAAATTAGTTTTACTTTTTGCGCGGTATCATAGTGTTCATCGCCCACCACATCTGGAATAAGAATTCTGGAAGTTGAATCGAGCGGATCAACGGCAGGATAAATACCCAACTCAGCAATTTTTCGGTTCAACACAGTAGTAGCATCTAAGTGAGCAAAGGTTGTAGCCGGAGCCGGGTCGGTAAGGTCGTCGGCAGGAACATAAATTGCCTGAACGGATGTAATAGAACCTCGTTTGGTAGAAGTAATTCTTTCCTGCATAATTCCCATTTCGGTGGCTAATGTGGGCTGATACCCCACAGCAGAAGGCATTCTGCCTAACAAAGCCGAGACTTCGGAACCAGCTTGAGTGAAACGGAAAATATTATCGATAAAAAATAGTATATCACGACCACCTGATTTTTCGTCTCCATCGCGGAAATATTCGGCTAAAGTCAATCCTGAGAGTGCCACCCGTGCACGTGCTCCGGGAGGTTCGTTCATCTGTCCGAAAACCAATGTTGCCTGTGATTTAGAAAGTTGGCTGTAATCAACTTTGGAAATATCCCAGCCCCCTTTTTCCATATCTTCGTTAAACTTGTCACCATATTTAATTACACCCGATTCGATCATTTCGCGTAGCAAATCGTTGCCTTCACGGGTACGTTCTCCCACACCTGCAAATACAGATAAACCGGAATATGATTTGGCAATGTTGTTGATTAACTCCATGATGATAACAGTTTTGCCAACCCCGGCACCACCAAACAAACCAATTTTCCCACCTTTAGCATAAGGCTCTATAAGGTCGATAACTTTGATACCGGTATATAAAACTTCCTTTTGGGTAGTTAAGTTTTCAAATTTAGGAGGCTCACGATGAATTGAATAGGAATCTTTCCCCTCAACCGGTCTCATTCCGTCGATAGGCTTGCCAATTACATTAAAAAGACGTCCCTTTATATCATCACCAACAGGCATAGAAATGGGCTTGCCGGTATTTATTACCTTCATTCCGCGTCGCAAACCATCAGTCGAATCCATAGCAACCGACCTAATAGTATTTTCGCCGATATCTTGTTGAGATTCCAAAACAACGGTATTACCATCCTTTTTGGTTACTTCGAGTGCATCGTAAATATTGGGGAGAGATTGACCTTCTTCAAATGAAACATCAATTACCGGCCCGATTATCTGGGAAATAACACCTTCACTTTTTTTGCTCATTGATACTAACTTAGTATTATAACTGAAAAATTGAGCGCAAATATAGTTTATAGTTTGGGGCAAACAATCCTATTAACATTTTTTTTACCTGAAATTACATATTTCCTAATTTCTATTCATAATGTTTTCTTTTGAAACTTTTTGGGGTAAAAATACCTTTTTAAGGCATCTTTCAAAAAGAGCAAAAAATAGTTTACCCCGTTAAATGTATTATCGTTTTGTGCTATTATTTAACGGGGTGAAC
>JAOZRY010000776.1 GCA_029939965.1 Bacteroidales bacterium
TTTTCAGGGTCGGAAATATCCATAATACTCAAGCGATTACCCGATCCCATGCTTTGAGGAATAAAGGCTGCTATGTCGCCTGAAATATCAACCAAATCGGCATCACTTTCTACATAAGCAACTTGCAGGGGTTTGGTTTTATCAGTAACATCGAAAACCCTGATGCCATTGCTACCTGTGTAAGCATAATCATCCTTTGTATTAACATGACTTACAGAACCAGGTAATCCGGTTTGCTGAATAAACTCAAGCTGGCCGGGAACAGATACATCAAAAATAGTAAAGCCTTCGCTGTTTACTGCAACTACTTTTGTGTTTTCACCTGAAATTGCTTTATAGTAATCGTTATAAAAATCGGATTGCACGGGGTTGGAAGGGTCGCTCACATCAATGGCATATACCCCACCTTCGGTTCCTCCGTACCAGTTGTTGGCTAAATAAGCAAACCCATCTAATACAACAACCTCATAAAGTGAGCCGGGAAGTGCTAAACTTCCTACAAAAGTAAAATCATCAGGATCTGACACATCAATTATAACAAAACCAGATCCATCAGCAATATACCCATAATTATCTTTTACATAAATACCCCGTGGCGAACCCGGATAACTATCGCGCATTACCGGTGATGAGGGAGTTGAGATGTCAAACAATCGAATTGCATTATTTGTTTGGATATATATAAAATTATCTTTTGCAAAAAAGTTCCAGGCACTTCCAGGGATACTTGATGTTGTTACATAAACCGGATTTACAGGATCAATAATATCATAAACCAGCATTCCGCCCGAAACAGTAATAATGTATAAATAATCGTTGTAAGCATAAATTCCTCCCCGTGGTAATGCATCGGTTGGTGTGCGCGATAGCCTGGAAGGGTTTGTAATATCAGATAAATCCCAGATTTCGAAACCCGAAAAATATGCGGCAAGATAAAGCTGTTGGGTTTTGTAATCATAATACAACCTATCGACAAAAGCTCGGGCATATACTTCCGAAATTATTTGTGGTGTGGCAGGAGTGGTTATGTCTATTATTATAACACCACCACCTGCTGCAATAAAAATGGTATCGCCGGTAATACTCGATATTATATCGTTGGCACTACCAAGAGGCCAGTTACCCTGAAACGACATTTTTAGTGAGTCGTAGCCAGGCTCATCAATAATAAAATGGTTGTTGTTTTGATTAGGAGAATTTTGCCAACCTTCGATAAACTCACCGGCACGCGGAACCTGACGGTTGAGAATAGTATTGTTTTGTGAAAAGGATGAAATACAGGCAAAAACCAGAACTGTGAATAACAATAAATTTTTTCTCATTTTTAAATAGTTTTAAATTTTTACAAATTTATTAGAAATAGTATTACAATGCGTTTCTAATGTATAAAAATAGTCTCTTGTTTTAAATCACCGGCATCAAAAACCAGAAATGAAGTCCTCAAAAGAAATAATGCTGGCGTAACTTGTGAATGCGTAGAAGTTCCGGGTTTTATTTGGACTTAACACAGATTTTAACGACTTAAATTAGCCGTACTAAAATAAAGTGTAATTGTTTTACAATTCCCTAAATACCAGATAATGTAATCGTTACGCAGTGTTATTTTTGTCAATATTTTTTCAATTACGGTATGTATGTACTTTTAAACCAAAGCATTCAAGATGTGTCCTTAATCTAACTATACACAAAAACGCCTTAAAACACACAATATCAGCATTTAAAAAATCATTGATGTTTTTCTACTTATGATTAACGAAATAAAAAATATTTGTGCCTCTACTAATATGCACCGTATTTATGAATAAGTTTCAAGAGTTAATAATACTTGGTTAAGAAACAAACAATTAATCTCTGAAATCCTTACCTTAGCTCTATAAGTCAATCTGTTATGCCATTTTATTCGTAAAATAGAATTGTTGCATTTCATAATTCGTAAACATGAAACAGCGTTCAATTGCCCCGTGCTTTAGCGCGGGGATTTAAAAAAA
>JAOZRY010000137.1 GCA_029939965.1 Bacteroidales bacterium
TTTCTGCTTTTTGTTCGTTGAAAAGGCCAACAACAAATTTTTCGGCGGCCACCGGAATTTGAAAGGCCATGATTAAAAAGGCTTTTCACGAGAATACTTCCATCCGGTCGGTACCTCTAATTATACGATAGGTGTTTGCCGGAAATCGAAGATTAGAAAACGTAAACAGCTTAAATGTTTTTTGGTTTTCCATCTTGTAGCCCTGTTCGTGCAAAAACTCCGCAAACCCTCTGTCCCCCCGCGCCAGCACTTTATAAATCCAGGCACTCAATGGGTACTGGTAGTTGAGGGGTAGCATCTGTCGCTTTCCGCTAAGTTTAAATTCAATTTTGATGTTGAGATTTATCTCAGGTCAAAAAATATTTAAACAATATGTTTAAATATTTTGTTGTCAAATTCCCGCTTTGCGGTTTTAATAATAAATAATAAATAATAAATTGAATTAGATACTTTTGGCTTTTGAAATGCAGAAATACCAATATGCAGCAAATAAAAACGGATTTAAGTAACCTTAACGATAAGCAAAAGGAAGCTGTGGTTAGCGAAAACAGACGTGTACTTGTGCTGGCTGGGGCAGGATCGGGCAAAACAAAAACCCTGCTCCAGAAACTCATTCACCTCATCGAAGAAAAAAATGTAAATCCATCCAATATTCTGGCCATTACTTTTACCAAAAATGCGGTAAACGAAATGATAGATCGCCTCATTATTACTGCCGATAACAGCGACAGGTATGCCGAAATTCTCACTAACAATAACAGCACCCTCAAAGACAAAGATATTGAGCGGTACTTCTTTTCCAAAAAAATTAAATGGATCGACAGAGTAACTATAAAAACCTTTCACAGCCTTTGCTATAGCATAATGCGAAATTTTGGTGTAAACGAGTTCGATAACAAATTTAAAATTGTGGGTGATGCCAAAATTGCCAAAAACGAGTTTTCGAAATATACTGCCGGAGAAACTATTTTTGAAATCATCCATAAAATCCTGATTAAAAACTGCGAATCAGGGGATTATCTTATCAGTCTGAAAAGATATATCCTGGATTACCTGATCGACAAAATTCACCAACATTCGCATAGAAATACTACGAGCTATAAGGGTAGATTTTTTACAACCCTCAACGGTATCAAAGTTCGGTCAAAGTCGGAGCAATATATCGCCGACTGGCTATATCGCCACAACATCAAATTTCATTACGAGCCGAATGTCAACTTTCAGGACTTTGATTTCAAACCCGATTTTTATATCCCCGAAGCAAACTTATATATCGAACATATCAGCAAAAAAAGTTACCCCACCAAAAACAAAGAAGAACAGTTCAGAATTGCCAATAAACTCCTTGTAAAAACCTATGAATCGCAAACCAAAGACACAGCACTTTTTAATATTGCACTCGAAAGAATTATCAAAAACAGACTCCCGGCCAATTATCACTACACCAGTGCCTTGTCGTTCGAGGAGGAGTTCAGGGAGCGTCATAAGGAGGTTAGCGACTTTATCAGGCAAATCATGCGGGTTACCGATATGATAAAGGTAGATAATCAATCCACACAAAACATCCTCACAAAGGCACGTAACGACCAGCACGAGCGGGTGAGAGATTTTTATAAATTGGCCATACCAATTATCGATACATACCGCGAATATTGTATTAATAAGTCATACCTCGATTTTAACGATATGATTTCCAGAACAATATCATTGTTCAGAAATCACACCGAAATTGCTGACAAGTTCAAAAAGAAATACCAATACATTCTTGTGGATGAATTTCAGGATGTAAACAACTTGCAGGTTGAGCTAATAAAGCTACTGCTAACCCGAACCAATCAGCTGTTTTGTGTTGGCGACGACTGGCAAAGCATATACGGGTTTAGAGGCTCCAATGTGGATTTCATAATTAATTTCCGTAAATACTTCAGGAGTTCTGATATTATAAAACTAAACCTCAACTACAGAAGTACCGAAAACATTGTGGAAGCCAGCAATGAGGTTATAAAATATAATAAATATAAAGTTGATAAAGAATTGCGATCATCCAAAAAATCGAGCAGTAAAATTCATATTTATGCTGGCAGAGATGAAGATGACAATCTGGATTATGTTGTTGAGCAGATAAACGAGCTGCAACAAAAGCGGGGATATAAAAAGGAAGATATTCTGTTTTTGTACCGAAGGAGCAAAATGTATTATCCATTTTTTGAGCGATTCAGGCAGGAGGGGATTTTTGTTTCGGCAAAAACTATTCATGCCGCTAAAGGTCTGGAGGCCAAAGCAGTGTTTATTATTGGGCTTACCGAAGGTTATGGCGGATTTCCTGATATATGGATGGACGATAGAATATACCAGATTATTAAAGCCTCAAAATACGATCTGCTGCTGGAGGAGGAACGCCGATTGTTTTATGTGGCCATTACCCGTGCAAAGGATGAACTTTTCCTTATTACCGAAAAGGGAAATGAGTCAGGTTTTCTGCGCGAAATCCCTGATAGTTTTACATTTCGGTCGGGGGTACCGCTCAGGGCCATCATTGAGGAAACCAACTATTGCAAAAAATGCAAACAAAGGCTATATGAAGAATTCAGGTTCTGCCCGTATTGTGGTAATAAACAATAGAGCAAGCCCTAATCATTTTTCTATAATAATTAAGAAATACCTGCAATTCATTAATTCAGAACTTATTAATTGTATCGACCATACATAATATAATACCAGACAATATTCTACATTTCCAATAGTTTAATAACTTTTAATACTTTTGTGAGCAACTAATTCAATTTACGATTTATAATTTGTTATTGAAACTGCAAAGCAGGAAACTAACAACAAAAAATTTAAACAACATGTTGGTTAGTTTTCAAAATTAAGAGCCTAATAATAAGATACTTTAACTGAATAATAAAATATTTTAATTGAAATTACAAAATGAAGCACATACTTTTTAAATACACAATCATAGTTTTATTGTATCTTTTGTGTACAACCCACATCGCCGGGCAAAATATAGTTATTAATGAATTTATGTCGGATAATGAGTCGGTTATACAGGATAAGGATGGCGATTTTAGCGATTGGATCGAACTTTACAACAATAGCAATAATTCTGTAAACCTGTTAAATTACAGATTATCTGATGATTTATCTGAACCTGACAAATGGCTATTCCCCGAAATAACTATTCAGCCGCATAGTTTTATCTTAATATTTGCTTCGGGCAAAAACATTTCGGATACCAGCGAATTGCATACAAACTTCAAGATTAAAAAATCGGGCGAAAATCTTTGCCTCAGCAATTCACAAGGTATTATTATCAATTCGATCGATCCGGTTTCTTTACCTGCCGATAATTCTTATGGATGCATTCCTGATGGAAACCAAACTCTGGGTCTTTTTATTTTGCCTACACCAAATTCAAGTAATGCCGGTTCAAATGGAGTTAGTTGCTCACACCCATCGGGTTTTTACAACCAAGATTTTTTTCTATCGCTAACCCCGGCTAACCCAAACCACCAAATACATTATACATTAAATGGTGAGATACCAACAAAAAATAGTTTATTATTTTCTTCCGATTTACATATCGAGAGCAACACTGCATCCCCTAACAATATAAGCCTAATTCCAACAACTCCGTTAGAGGGGCCATATCCGTTATCTCAATATATCTGGAAAGAACCCGGAATTGTGTATAAGGGGAATATTGTCCGTTTTGCCAGTTTTGATGACAGTGCTATGCAGAGCCAGGTGTTTACTAAAACATATTTTATCGATCAGGATATTGAAAATCATTATTCATTTCCAATAATTTCTGTTGTTACTGATAGTTTAAATCTATTCAACTACGATACAGGAATATACATCCCCGGCAAAACATTTGATGAAAATGGCTTTAACTGGTGGGCCATCGGAAATTATCACAACAGAGGCTCTGAGTGGGAACGCAATATACATATTAGCTATTTTGAAAATGATGGTGCACTTGGATTTGAAACTGATGCCGGCATGAGAATGCGTGGGCATGGAAGTACCGCCAATCCTCAAAAATCGTTTGGGGTTTATTTTAGGAGCGAATATGGCCTTTCTGAGATAGACTATCCTATATTTAAAAATTCCAATACCGATATTTATAAACGATTGATTTTTAGGAACTCCGGGAATGACTTCATACACACACACTTTAAAGATGCATTACTTCAGGGTTTATTGAAGTTACTTGATTTAGAACTACAAAACTTTCATCCCTCAGTTGTATTTTTTAATGGAGAATACTGGGGAATACATTGTATAAGAGAAAAATATGACAAGTTCTACTTTAAAAATCATTTTGGAATTCAGGAGGATAATATCAATATTTTGGGCATCTGTGGAGACCCTGAAGAAGGTACCAACAGCGATTATATTGAATTAACCAATTTTATCAAGGAGAATGATATGTCGCTGGCCGAGAATTATTCGTTTGCAAAAACCAAAGTTGATATTCAGAATTTTATCGACTTTCAAATAGCTGAAATTTATTATGCCAATTATGATTGGCCAGGTAATAATTTCAAAATTTGGAAAACCAACGATCCGGGTTCAAAATGGCGTTTCTTGATTTATGATCTGGATTACTCTTTTGCCTACAACAATAATTCTCTTTATGATACTCCATCGCTCGAACATGCTACCAGCATAGAAAATTCATGGCCCCATGCTGAATGTTCAAACCTCATTTTCAGGAAATTTCTGGAAAACGAAGAATTTGAAAATCAGTTTATTGATCGCTTTGCTTACCACTTAAATACAACCTTTAATCACACCCTAATTATTGATAGTATTAATAAATTTGAAGCGTTATTTGTCCCCGAAATCGAAGAGCATATCTACAGATGGGGCTACCCTTCTACCCTTGAAAAGTGGCACGAAAACATCGATGTTTTGAAAGAATTTGCCAATAAACGGCCATGTTATATGCGTGAACATATTATGGAGTTTTTTGATTTATCTCAATTTGATTTTGATTGTTACTATGCCATTGATGAACCTGAAAAAGAAAACAAAATAGTTCTGTTTCCAAATCCGGGTAATGGTATTTTTTACATATCCAATAATTCACCCGAAAGTATTAATGGAAATATTACCATTACAAGCATTACGGGAAAAGTTGTTTATATTGAAAACAATATAAATTTATCAGGATACGGAAGAAAATATATTAATCAAAGTGAATTGCCAAATAATACATACATATTTAATTTTTATAACACAAATTTTTCTGAACGAAGAAAAATCGTAATTATCAAGTAATTTCATCAGCCCCGTACATTTCATAATATTGATGATATAAAACCATCGTTTACTACATTTCAATATACTTATTTTACAAATATATCTTTGGATGAAACAAAATACAAAAATCCAAATACGGGCAATACGGCCAATTTGTAAGGAATCACAAGATAAAACCGGGAAAAGTTATCTTTGCACGGGGGTTATTTTTTTCGTGGTAAAAACCAGCAGAATTTGAACCTGATAAAATTATTTATATTTTCAAAGGGAAACTATGCTATTAAACATCTCATTTCATTTTGATTTTTACCCGCTTCTTGTTGTAGCAGCTATTGCATGGACGACCCCAATACTACTATCGCTGTTGAAGTTAAAAAAAATCCCGATTGTTATTATTGAGATTGTTTTAGGTTTTATGGCCGGCAAGTTTCTGTTTGGCAATCTTAGTGCCGAGAGTTTTCTTATTCTCGATTTTTTCGCACTTACCGGTTTTATTTTCCTTATGTTTTTGAGTGGATTAGAAATAAATGTTGACCAGATCATGGCTTCGCTGCCACGCAGAAGACTAACCTGGGCACGTTTCCTAAAAAACCCTTTACTGGTGGGGTTTACACAATTTATACTCGCCATTTTACTTTCGTATATTGCCGCTTTTTCGCTCTCTCAACTCATCGACATTCCAAACATCTGGTATTTTTCTCTTATCATGGTTACTACCTCGGTTGCCATAGTTTTGCCGGTGCTCAAAAACCGGGGCGAAACAGGTAGCAGGTTTGGACAGATGATTATTATCGCCGCTGCAGTTGCCGACATCCTGAGCATCATACTATTTACTTTTACAGCTTTTATTGTAAAAAGTGGCTTTCACCCTAAGCTACTTTACATCCTCGCACTTTTCTTTCTCTTTTTCATTTTCTACAAAATTTTCAACCGGTGGAAAAACATCCCCATATTTAAAAGACTTAGTTATCAGTTGTCGCAGGCAGCATCTCAAATCCGCATCAGGGGAGCCATATTAGTTATCATGATTTTTGTAGTTAGCTCCCAATACATCGGGAAAGAAGTTGTTTTGTTAGGAGCTTTTTTAAGCGGATTGGTACTATCTTCGATGCTACACCGCGAACGTTCGCTTATGTTGGTAAAATTAGATGGGATGGGTTTTGGCTTTTTTATCCCGTTCTTTTTTATTATGGTTGGTGTGAGTTTCGATCCTTCTGCACTCACCGAGTTCGACACATCCCTGATTTGGTTTCTGGCATTCCTGCTTATTTCACTCTTCGCAATAAAAGTAATTCCCTCAATGTTGTGGCTTCGGCTGTTTGGTGCTAAAAAAGCCCTTGCAGGTGGTTTTCTTATTTCATCGAGGTTAAGCCTGATAATTGCTGCCTCGGCCATAGGGCTTGAACTGGGTGTAATAACTCCGGGAATAAATACCAGTGTAATTATCATGGCAGTTATAACCTGTTTTATCTCCCCGGTAATTTATAACTGGTTGTCGCCGGGCAGTATAACCGAAGGTAACAAAACAATAATTATTGGTGGTAGCAGCACAGCAGTATTATTATGTCGCCGACTGCATTTACACGGAAAAAAGGCAATTATCATTGAGCATGACAAGGAGCGTTTTCGGGAAATCAAGGATAAAGGAATTAATGTAATTCATCGTGATGGACTCCATGCAGAAACCTACCGGCAATTGAAACTAAACCCCAACAACTATGTTGTTTTTGAAACCGGAGATGATAACCAAAACCTAAAAATCAGTCGGATGCTCAGGAGTGAATTTCAGCATGAAAAGATTATTTCGAGGATTAACCGGTTTTCGCTCGAACAAAAATATAAGCAATTGGGTATTGAAACTATTGATGTAACGCAGATACTTGCCACGGCTATCGAAAGCCTGATAATTAGACCCACTACCTACCATGCACTTGTGGAATCGTTCGAGAACTTTAGTGTAGAAGAAATTTTAATTACAAATAAAGCTGTTGATGGTTTACAGGTTAAAGAAATCCATTTCCACAAAGATGCCCTACTGATGATGGTTAAGC
>JAOZRY010000138.1 GCA_029939965.1 Bacteroidales bacterium
ATTAGTGTCCGTCCATAAAGTCGGTGTTTGGTTCAGAATGTTCGAGTTCGAGGCTCAGCGAAGTCTTTAAAACCAGAAGTTTACTTTTGTAAATGACTGGGTTTAAAGACAAGCGTAACGAAGAAATCGGACATTATGGACAAACACTAATTAGGCACAGTGCTATTTTAATCCTTTTACTTTTGGAGTACCAGCTTTAAAATCTTTTAGGTAGAAAGGTTCGAAATATGCCACATCTTCAAACTGACGGTTTTTGTATTTTTCAAGAGCAACAGAGATCATGTATTTTGAGGAGGGGTGAAAATTATCTACAAAAACAGCATTAGGGTAATGGGATAAAACAGGCTTGCATTTTTCAGCACCATCACCCGAAAACACCAATACTTGTTTTTTTAGTTCTGAGCTATAGGAGTTTTCATCAATAACTTCAGCCCTTATTTCTCTAATCTCATTCCAATTTGAATCGTACAAAGCCGAATAAACTTCCATTCGTCGTGCATCGATCATTGGGCAAAAAAACATTTGCTTACTAAATGTTTCAGATTTTTTCATAGTTTGAATAGTCCCCAGTGCCATAGCCTGAAGTGTGCTAACAGCTATTATTGGTTTGTTCAGGGCATAGCACAACCCTTTTGCAGTAGATACCCCGATTCGCAACCCTGTATATGATCCGGGTCCTATACTAACAGCCACAGCATCAATACATTTGAGTGTAAGATTGTTTGTTTTTAAAATCTCATCAATAAATAGGGTAATTACACGTGAGTGCGCATTTTTTTCGTTGGTTTCTTTCAGTCCAATAAGTTTTATGCCATCGCTGAGTGCAACCGAGCAAAATTGATTTGCCGTATCGAGATGTAAAATTCTTGTCATTGCTGCAAAGATATGGATTTACAATATAATTGATTGATTGTTGGGAAGGGAAAGGACTGGAAAGCAAATGGAATTACATTTTTGATTTTAGTAAATTAAAAATTCATGCTCTATAAAACCAATGCGCATGTGTTGCATATTTTTTGGTAATTTTGCGTCCTTTTTAAAGCAGAGTATATGAAAATAAGAATAGTAAATAAATCGAAACACCAGTTACCAACATACGAAACTGAGGCATCGGCAGGTATGGATATTCGTGCAAACCTCGACACACCTGTACTATTAAAACCCCTTCAACGACATTTGATTCCAACAGGATTATTTATTGAACTTCCTGTTGGTTACGAAGCACAGATTAGACCCAGAAGCGGACTGGCCATTAAAAAAGGAATTTCTTTGGTAAATACTCCGGGGACTATTGATGCCGATTATCGTGGTGAAATTATGGTTATTCTTATTAATTTGTCAAGCGAAGATTTTTTGGTAAATAATGGCGAAAGAATTGCTCAGATGATTATTTCGATGGTGGAACAAGCCAATTGGATAGAAGTAGATGAGTTGAAGAAAACTGAACGTGGTGCCGGTGGTTTTGGGCACACCGGGACAAAATAATTAATGAATCTTAAAATGGAGTTACTTTTCATTACAAAGTGCAATTTTCTCAAAAGCTTGCTGTTTGCTTGCTAAACTATTAAAAATCAGTACATGAAATTTCAGTATATCATAACCGGACTATTACTTGCGCTGTTTTTATCTTGCCCTGGATTTGAGAACGAGGTTCTGGGACAAAAAAAGAAGAAGAAACAGCAGGATCAGGTGGAGCTAAATGAGTTTAAAATCAAACAGCGGAAGTCGGCCTTTATGGATGGGAACAAACAAAAAATCCTTGAGAATTGGGATGAGGCCGCATTGAATTACAAAAAAGCTTTGAACATTGATCCCAATCATGATGCCTCAATGTATGAACTTGCCCGGATATACCAAAGGCAAGGTCGTGTGGATGATGCCATACTATTGGCCGAACAGGCAGCCACCATCAACACCATAAATATCTGGTATCAAATGCTTCTCGCTGATCTATACAGAAACACCCGCCAGTTTGATAAGGTGATAGGAGTTTTTGAAAATCTGATTCAACAACATCCCGGAAAAATTGATTATCGTTATGATCTGGCCATGACATACATTATCATGGGTGAATATAAAGATGCCATCGAAGTTTATAATCAGATAGAAGAAATAATTGGTGTGTCTGAAGCAATTTCGATGAAGAAACGCAACCTGTGGAGCAATCTTAATAAAACAGATAAGGCAATTGCTGAGGTAGAAAAACTGGTGAAAGAATACCCTTACAACACACGGTATATGCAAATACTTGCTGAAAGTTATGTAAAAACAGAAAAGTACAATAAGGCTCTTAATATGTATGAAAGAGTAGTTGAGATTAATCCTGATGATCCATACATTCATATTTCACTATCTGATCTTTACCGACAAACCGGTGATGATCAAAAAGCATACGATGAGCTAAAGCTTGGTTTTGGAAATCCTGATCTGGGTCTCGATACAAAAATCCAGATATTACTGACCTATTATTCTTTCAACCAGATTTTTAATGAAAAAAGGGATCAGGCACTTGTATTATCAGAGATTCTTGTAAATACACATCCCGGAAATCTACAATCCATGTCGCTGTATGGAGATTTATTGTATCGGTCGGGCAAACTCGAAGAAGCATATAAAATTCTTAATGATGTGATTGAGATAGATGAAAGCAATTATGGTGTTTGGGAGCAAAAATTATTTATCGAGAACGATCTGTCAAAAAATGAGGATCTTGTTAAAACCAGCGTTTATGTAAGTGAACTATTTCCCATGCAACCGCTGCCATACCTTTTTAATGGTTTTGCAAACTCACAGCTTAAAAATTACGAAGATGCAAGAAAAGCTTTTGAAACCGGTTCGAAACTGGTGGTTGGAAACGACAAATTGCTGGCTCAGTTTTATAGTAGTCTTGGTGATTTATACAATCAGTTTGAAGATTATCAAAAGTCGGATGAGAGTTATGATAAAGCCCTTACCTTGAATCCAACAGATCAATATGTGCTGAATAATTACAGTTATTATTTATCGTTGCGCAATGTAAATTTGCAGAAAGCCAAACAAATGGCTATCCGTGCCAAAGACATTGATCCTGCCAGTCCATCGTTTATGGATACTTACGGATGGGTGCTGTATAAATTGGGCGAATACGAAGAGGCTGAGATTTGGGTTAAAAAAGCCATTGAATACGAAGATGCTGTTAGTGCAGTATTATTAGAACATTATGGCGATATCCTTTATAAGTTAGGGCGTGTAGATCAAGCGGTTGAATACTGGGAAAGAGCCCGGGAGAATGGTGGTGATGCTTCTGAGTTTTTAGATAAAAAAATTAAGAATAGAAAAATTTACGAATAATTTTGCTCAAATATTTTTCAAATAATGAAACAAAGCTACACCCTGTTTTTTATATTTCTGATTATTCTCCTCGGTGGGATAACATCCTGTAAAACAAAAAGAAGTATAATTAAAGCTCCAATTAAGGAAGAAGGGGCCGAATTTCTTTTTGCTAAGTTGAAAGCGAACGAGTTTAAATTTCAAACTTTTGAAGCACGTTTTAATATCGACTATAACGAAAATCGCAAGTATCTGGATTTTAAAGGCCAAATCAGAATTGTTAAAGACAGTGTTATCTGGATTAGTTTCAATCAGGATCTTGGAATAGAGATAGCCCGGATTTTGATTACTGCGGATACTGTGAAATACATGGACAGATTTAATAAAAAATATTTGATTACAGATTACGCATTCATTAATAATTTCCTGAATACAAGTATTGACTTTGGAATTCTCCAATCGATAATTCTGGGTAATGATTTTGAGTATTATGATCGTGCCAAATTTAAAACATCGGTCGATGGTGGGCTTTATAAATTATCAACCGGAGGGCGTAGCAAACTAAAAAAGTATGTACGTAACTCGAACGATGCCGAGCGGATATTTTTACAATCGATCTGGTTAAATCCCGAAACATATAAAATTATTCAGTTGAGAATGAAAGAGCTTACCAAAAACAGTAAAAAACTCTCTGCTGATTATTCCGGTTTTGAAAATATGGATGGACAACAACTATTTCCTACTACAATAAATTATTTGGTGGAAGCTGAAGACGCAATAAAAGTGAAGGTAGATTTTAATCGAATTGTTTTAAATCAAAAACTGAACTTTCCATTTAAGATACCTTCAAAATACTCATCTGCAAATTAAATGAGTTTGCTATCTTTGACCCCATGTCGCCAAAAAAAAAACCGTATAGTAAATTTCTTTTTCTTTCTCTCTTCATTCTGGTTATCCCCGGCAATGTATTTTCACAATCAAGTAAAAACCAACTGGAGAAGAAAAAAGATCATCTATTGAAATCTATCGAATATGCTGATTTCCTGATCGATGAAGCCCATGAGCAAAAAGACATTACCCTGAACGAACTCATTTTGTTGCAATTAAAAATTGATATACGCAATGAATTGATTAGCAATTATCAATATGAACATAACCTTTATGTTGACACCATATTTGAAAAGCTCTTGCATGTTAATGAGCTTAGTTCCGAATTGTTTGAGTTGCGCCATGAATATGCCATGATGATAGTTGGTGCGCATAAAAACCAAAATATTTATCAACGCATGCTTTATGTTCTCGCTGCCAATGATATAAATCAGGCATACCAACGAATGAATTATTATAAGATGTATGCCGGAAAACGAAACAATCAAATTCTGCTCATTCAAAAATCAGAAACAGAGTACATAAACGAAGTAGAAAAGATTGAAGAGAAGCTGGTGCAAAATAATGCTGTGCTAGATGTTTTGAAGCTTGAATATGCAAGACTCGAAACCGAAATAGAAGCCAAAGTAAAAATGGTTGACGGCTTAAACAAAAAGCTAAATCAACTGATTGCCGAGCAAAAAAGAAACAAGGAGCGTACACTGGAACTTGAATCCAGAATAACTGATATTGTTGTTGATGAAAATCTCAATAATCATTCTGATGAATATAATCCTGATATTGTTAATATCTGTACACCCGAAGAAATAATACTGTCATCCGGATTTACCGAAAATCGTGGAAAACTTCCATGGCCCCTCGAAAAAGGTATTATTTCGTCAAGCTTTGGAGAGCATAATCATCCGGAGCTCGAAAGCATTAGAATTAAAAACAATGGCATCGACATACTTACACATCAGGGAGCTATTGCACGTTCTGTTTTTAATGGCAAAGTTACCCGGGTGCTGTCTGTTCCCAATTTCAATAATGTAGTTATTGTTAGGCATGGCGATTTTCTAACAGTATATTCAAATCTCACATCAGTATTTGTGGAACTTGGATCAAAAGTGAAAACCAAGCAGGAGATTGGGTTAATTTACACCGATGAGGAAAGTATTAAAACAGAATTGCATTTTGAAATCTGGCAAGGGAAAAGATTGCTTGACCCAATTGAATGGATCACATCTATTGATGAATCTGAATATTTTCAACAAAATACGCCATAGTTAGTGTCCGTCCATAAAGTCGGTGTTTGGATCAGAATATTCGAGTTCGAGGCCCGGCGAAGTCTCTAAAATCAGGAGTTTACTTTTAGTAAATGACTAAGTGTAAAGCCAAGCGTAGCGAAGAAATCGGGCATTATGGACAAATACTAGTTATGCGTGTTTTTTCATAAACCCTTTGTTAAATGTTCTTAAAGTTTATGCGATGTTTTACGTCTCTAATTATATTTAATAGCTATAATAAACAGCTAATATCCAGAATGTTAAATTCAATGATAAGCCCCTTAGTAAGCACTGTTATTGTTCCTTACAATGGTTAATACACAAGTGGTATTTTTTATAATTACTTGATTTTCGGTGTAAACGGTATTATCTTTGCACCCCCTTTTTTTGCACCTAATTATGGTCGTTTAATATCAAATATGAAACTTTCTCAATTTAGATTTCACTTGCCTCCTGAGCTCATAGCTCAGCAACCAACGGAAGACCGGGATAAGTGCCGGATGATGGTTCTTGACAGAAATAAAAAAACCATTGAGCACAGAATGTTTACTGACATTTTGGATTATTTTTCAGATGGAGATGTATTGGTGCTGAATAATACTAAGGTATTCCCGGCTCGCCTTTATGGAACAAAAGAAAAAACCGGTGCTCGTATCGAAGTATTTTTATTGCGTGAGTTGAATCAGGAAACAAGACTTTGGGATGTATTAGTTGATCCTGCCAGAAAAATCAGAATAGGTAACAAATTGTATTTTGGTGATGACGATGCTTTGGTAGCTGAGGTAATCGATAATACAACTTCGCGTGGGCGTACTCTAAGATTCCTTTTTGATGGTCCATATTCTGAGTTTAAGAAAACATTGCAACGTTTGGGTAAAACTCCGCTACCAAAAATAATTCCGAGAGAAATAATGCCGGAAGATGCAGAATGGTATCAAACAATTTTTGCCAAGCACGAAGGTGCAGTGGCTGCTCCAACTGCCGGATTACACTTTAGTCGCGAACTAATGAAGCGACTGGAGTTGAAGGGTGTTAATTTTGCTGAGATTACACTTCATGCCGGATTAGGAAATTTTAGGCAGATTGAAGTTGAAGATTTGTCTAAGCATAAAATGGACTCCGAAGAATTACTGATTGGAGGCAGAGCCGTTGAAACTGTGAATTGTGCCATCGATTCGAAGAAAAGGATTTGTGCAATTGGAACCACTTCAGTGAAAGCAATGGAATCATCGCTTACTATTTCTAAGCACCTGAAGCAATTTGATGGCTGGACAAACAGATTTCTTTTCCCACCGTACCAAGTTAAACTTCCCGATTCGATGGTTACGAACTTCCACTTACCAATTTCAAGTATGATGATGCTGGTAGCTGCTTTTGCAGGATATGACTTCCTGATGAAAGCATATAGAGAGGCTATCAAAGAGAACTATAAATTTTTTACCTATGGGGATGCTATGCTGGTAATTTAACCAAAAGAAATTATAATTTTGAAGGGCTGTTTTGCAGCCCTTTTTTTATGGAAAATAATAAAGAAAAATCAGTTATTATTGTTGCCGGCGGGCAAGGAAAGCGTATGGATACTCAAGTACCCAAACAGTTTTTGATCTTAAGCGGTTGGCCTGTTTTGATGCACACTATCTTGAAGTTCTATCATTTTGATCCCAAAATAAACATCATATTGGTTTTGCCATTTAACCATATTGATACATGGAATAGGTTATGCTCGGAATTCAGGTTTTTGATTGCACACAAAATAACCACAGGAGGTGATGAACGATTTTTTTCAGTAAAAAATGGTCTGGATATGGTTTCTGACAATGGCCTTGTGGCAATTCACGATGGAGTGAGACCCCTGGTTT
>JAOZRY010000777.1 GCA_029939965.1 Bacteroidales bacterium
ATACCATGAACAAAGCAGAATTAATTGATGCAATGGCTGGTGAAGCCAATCTGACCAAAGCAGATGCTAAAAAAGCATTGGATGCTTTTATTAAAACAACCTCAGATGCGCTTGCAAAAGGCGATAGAGTAGCACTAGTAGGTTTTGGTTCATTTAGCGTTGCAACACGCGCTGCCCGAACCGGAAGAAACCCACAAACTGGTCAGGAGCTTAAGATTGCTGCTAAAAAAGTAGTTAAATTTAAAGCTGGAAGTGATCTTGCTGAAACAGTTTAGAAGATTAAAAAAGATTTTTGTTAAAAGCCCCGGATTTATTTCGGGGCTTTTTTGTTTATTGTCGATAAAAAAAACGGTAGGGTAATCTGGCATCTTCACCAGCGTAATCCACACCAATGCGTGGTGTAGAAATTATAGAACCGGAAGGTATTTTAATGCCCCGATCCTCGAGCCACACATTAATTTGGTCATTCACATCTTTTTTAAGTAAAGATTTACCTGTATGCGAATAATGAATACCAAGTATTTTTGAAACTTTCCCCGGACCATTCCCAAAGTTCTCATCTCTTTTATTTTTCCCTGATCTGGACAACATCACCGGAATCCCATCAATGGGCTTAATACCTCGAATTAAAACGGCATGGGGTACTCCTGAAATATTTGTTACTACGTTAAACAACGAATGAATACCGTAGCATAAATAAACATAAGCAACACCTCCTTCGCCAAACATAACCGCTGTACGGGGTGTATTTCTGCAACTATATGCATGTGATGCCTTATCTGTTACTCCTGCATACGCTTCGGTTTCCACGATTACACCGGAGGTAATTTTTCTATTAAAATTTGTAACGAGAACTTTACCAAGCAAATCCCTTGCAATTTGCAGCACATCTTCACGGGTAAAAAATGCTTTACATAAAACTGTTCGTTCGAGTGTGGAAATCATCATCTGCTAAAATACAAATCCGATACTTGCCACAATGGTAATGGCAATAAAGTACGATTTGAAAAAACTAATTCAAGTAAAGTTTTGATTTGAGGAAACCTTTTCGGTGCAGAAAAAAGGTAAATGATGTTTTTAGGACACCTATACCATATTTTATACTTCGTTTTAAGTTTATTGAAGAAGCATCATCAAAATATTTGGTTGGGCAGGTTACTTCTCCAATTTCAAAACCAGCCATAAAAATCTGGGCAATCATTTGGTTATCAAAAACAAAATCATCCGAATTATTCTCAAAATTCACCTTCTCCAGAACTTCCCTGGAAAAAGCACGATAACCGGTATGATACTCCGAAAGTTTTTGATGAAGTAAGATATTTTGCACCAAAGTTAGTACACGGTTTGAAAAATATTTATAAAATGGCATTCCACCTTTTAGGGCTCCCCTTCCGAGAATTCGGGAACCAAGCACAACCGGATAAATATTATTGGCAATAACATACACCATCGAAGGAATTAATCGTGGTGTGTATTGATAATCAGGATGCAACATCACCACAATATCGGCTCCCAGCTCAAGTGCCTTTTTATAACACGATTTTTGATTTCCTCCATAACCGAGATTTCGTTTATGTTTTATCACGTGTTTAATACCAATTTTTTTGGCAACCTCTATTGTGTCGTCCAGGCTATTATCATCTACTATAACAACCTCATCCACCAGATCAAAAGGTATCTCCTGATATGTATCTTCGAGCGTTTTCCCTGCCTGATAAGCAGGTAATACCACCACAATTTTTTTATTATTGATCATTCCGAATAAATAATATGATTATGATAAACACTGTAAAATTATAACATAATGCATTTTACAATGTAAACCTGCAAAAAAAAATGATGCCAAAATTGGCATCTTTCATTTATCGATTTACATTGTGTGTGTATGAAAACCTTATTTTTTTTAATTTAAACCTTAATAGCAGAATGAATGAATTACTCAACTCAACCTTATTACCTTATTATATGGCTGAGAATA
>JAOZRY010000778.1 GCA_029939965.1 Bacteroidales bacterium
AATGAAAATAATGAGTCTAAATCAAATGAAAGACATGCATTTGGGAAAGAAAGGTACCATTGAAAGAGATGAATATGAAATGGAGTTAAAAGTTGAAATACTTGGAGAAATGATAAGAACTGTTAGAAAAGAATATAATTTGACACAAGAACAACTTGGTAAATTAGTTGGGGTAAATAAATCCCAGATTTCAAAATTGGAAAAAAATACAAAAAATGTTACAATAGAAACTATCTTAAGGGTTTTCAGGGCTTTAAAAACAAATATTAAGTTTACCCTTGAAAGAACAAATGAAAAATTGGAAATTGTCTGAAAAATATAAGCACTAAAAGCGAACAAAGGCTCATACGTAATGCGGGGTTTATTGTAAAATTGAAAATATGAACATAAAATAAACATCGGTGTAGGCTGAAAAGTGAAGTGTTTCGGAAACCCGCACTACACATAGCCAAACCATAGTGTGCACCAGAAAACACCGTTATCTGACACCCACTTCCTGAATAATTGAGTTTTCTTGCCGAGGCTAAATGTGTAAATATTTAAAGATACTAATATATTGCTTCTTTTTTATGAATACAATTCGATATACGATATTTCGGGTAATATACCAACACGCCCGGGATAACCTACGGTACCCAGTCCCCGGTTTACGTACAGGAGTTGATCCTTAATCTTTGATTCCGGGTTGCGATACAGGCCGGCCCAGTGTATATAAATGTATTTTGCCGGACTCCATTTAATGTTTCTAATTTCGATACCAAATTGAAATCCATGTGTGTGCCCCGAAAAAGTAAGATCGATATCGGGATAGTTGCGCGTTACAATTTTATCCCAATACGAAGGGTCGTGCGAAAGCAAAAGTTTTACTGCTGCATCCTGCGCACCAGATAATGCCTTGTCGAGGTTTCCATATTTTGGAAATTTACCAAAATCTCCCCAGTTTTCAACTCCTACAACGGCTATTTTACCATCCGGTTTTTCAAATATCTGGTTTTGATTATTCAGCAATTTCCACCCAAGTCTTTTATAAAAAACAAAAAGATCGGTCATGTTTTTTGCTTTGGCTTGCTTCGATGGCCACCGGGTATAATCGCCATAATCGTGATTTCCGAGGGTAGCAAATATTCCCATTTTTGCATTTAGTTTCGAAAGGATTTCTTCAAACGGAAGAGCCTCATCGGTTTTGTAGTTCACCAAATCGCCGGTAAAAAATATAAGGTCGGGCTGCAGTTCATTAATACGATTCACAGCATCGCGAAGCGCGGTTTTTGATGCCCAACTTCCCAGATGAATATCTGATAACTGTATTATTTTTAAATTATTAAATGATTTGGGAAGCTGTGGAATTTTAATTTTGTGATAATGAATCTTAAAATCGAAAGCCCATTTAAGCATTCCCAGAAACAGCCCGCTAAACATTATACCACCACTTATCAATCCGGCTTTTTTCAGGAAATTACTCCGAGAAATCTTTTTATCGGTATTTGGCTTCCGGTTGATTTTTGCAAGGTTCATAGCTTTCCTGTTTATAACCCGAAATCCTCTGAAAAGATCGGCTAACAACAAAAAAATAATCGGAAGTATCTTGGCAGCATAAGCCATAAAAATAAATCCAAACAAATAGATTCTTATTCCGGCAGGCCAGCTATCAGCCGGATAGTTGAACGCCGCAATAGTGGTAGCAATTAACAGTACAAAGGGCAACCAATAAAGTGCTGTGAGCGAATATTTTAAAAGCAGCTTCTTATTTAATACCCAGCTTTTGAAGGATGCCCACAAATAATAATCTCCCGCCAAAAGCAAAATCAAAAATGGGTATCGCCCGGCATTTTTCGGGTAAAGTTGAAGAACAACAAAATATCCTGCAATGATGGCAATTGTAATTGCCAATATTTTAATAACTCCTTTCATATATTGCAATAAAATGCTTCAATGATTTAATGCTTCAATGATTTAATGCTTCAATGATTTAATGCTT
>JAOZRY010000139.1 GCA_029939965.1 Bacteroidales bacterium
GTGGTTCAATAACATACTGGTTATTTAATGTAAAATATTGTGCATGGATTCCGGCGTTAACCTTTACTTTTTCAGAGAGGTCGAACCTCGATTGCGAAAAAACCTGTATCAATTCACTGTTGCCTTTATCATCAACTATCGAAACCAGAGGCTGTGTAAAAATGGGAGCTTTCTGGATCAGCATATCATAATTAATTAAATGTACAGTTGCCCCGGTTCGGTTGGTATGTTTTGCGCCGAATTTGTGATTCAAATAAGATGACAGGCTATACTTCCACGAATAATTTTCAACATTGTTATATGGATGTAATTCATTCCGGGTATCCATTTGTTTAACATTCCATTTTATGCCATTCCCCGAAAGTGCCATTGATGAATTCAAAAGCGAGCGTTTGCCAATAATGAGTTTGTGTGTTAACCCCAATGCACCCATATATGTTCGGCCATCTGCCTCTTGGCTATCCTCGTCATACTCCCAATCCTCAATATCTTTCGTAATCCTTGCCCCGGAATAGTCGGTGGAGGCAATTCCCCAGATCGAAAACAATCCTGCATTTTTTGTAGGTAAATCTGTTTTAAAATTAAAATCCTGATATTTTATCAGTCCCGCATTTTCAGGCATAATGGGCTCCATTAATCCGAACAACGCGTATCGGTAATTAAACAAATAGGTTGCCCCTTTTCCTTTTTTATAAGGCCCTTCAGAAGAGAGATCAATTCCCATTAAACCAACCTGTATAGTATGCTCCCTTTTATCTCTGTTACCCGAACGCAATTTAATATCGAAAACCCCGGAAAGTGCATTACCATATTCGGCAGGAAAAGCGCTGGTATAAAAATCGGATGAGGCCAGCATTTGCGAACTCAAGGCAGTAATTCCACCACCACCAAAAGAGGTCATGTTTGCAAAGTGGCTGGGGTTTGATATTTCCAGACCCTCCATCCGCCAGAGCAATCCTTTGGGCGCATTACCCCTGATTACAATACCATTGCTATTCATGTTTTCGGCAACACCTGCATAAGAGGAAACTAAATGAGCCGGGTCGTCAAACCCTCCTGCAAAACGGCGGGCTTCTTCCATGTTTATCTGCCTGCTGCTGATAATTGCCATTGAGTTTATTGGCTCTTTTTTGTCCTGATATGCTTTTACCACCACTTCATCTAATTTTACCGATGATTCATTTAACCCCACATTTACAACAACCTCTTTACCGGAACCTACTTCCAGCTCACTAATAAATGAAGGCTCATATCCCATATAGCTTATCTGCAGATTATAACGACCAAGTTTAATATTTTCCAGACGAAAATATCCATCTATATCCGTGGTAACACCAATTAATGGATCAGAATCCAAAATAACAACTGTTGCACCTGGCAAAGATATTTGAAGGTCATTATCCACAACCCTCCCTTTAATGGTTTGTGTTAAATCCTGGGCCGATAAATTCATACTTATCAGCATTATTAAGCTAATGACCGTTATTAAAGATAACCTGAATCCTCTTTTGAGTTTTATTCTCATCATAATTTTGCTCTATTATTAAGCTGCAAAACTATGTAGTCATTATGTTTATCAGATTGGGTTTCTGTTGAATTGTAGAATAAAGCTATGAAATGGGATAGGTTGATGTTGAATTGTAAATAGTGTGCGCCAGAAAACACTGAAAAATTGAGTTTTCTTGCAGAGACTAAATGTAAAACCTGGTAACTAAACTTCTACACTCAGTGAGTAGAGAATTTCTTCAATTTCTTATTTATCATCAATAATAAAATCGCCGGTTTTGGGTATTTCAACTTTATGCTTTACCGAGAGTTGGTTTTGAAAAAAAGTTTCTCTGATTGTTCCGGTGTTTAATGTTTTGGGTTGTAGTGCGAAGAATACATAAATTGCATTATGTAAAAGGCAATTTTGATAACATTTTGCCTTTTGCAAAATGCAAAATGGAGACATCAGGTTACATCAACATTTACAATTCAATCCCCAAATATTACATTCCAATAAATTATTCAGCAGCCCATCAGAATTTTAAAACAGAACAGGTGAGGTTAAAATAGTTTTGCATCGAAAATAAAAATAATTGCATTTGAATAAAAAAAACAAAGGCCAACCTATGAAAGCTATTCACATTTTATTAATAATCTTTTGGGTTCCAGCGTTAAGTACCATCGCTCAAAATAAACCGACAAAGGTGAAGCAGAGGAACTACTCCTTTTTAAGTGTTAATTATCACCAGGGAAGTGTTCTGGCTACCAACGATTTTGTTAAAGGAGATAACTTAACTGGTAAACCGGTGGAAAACTATCAATCTGTGGCACTTAAATTTGGATTTCAAAATCCCGGATATTCCGACTGGCAAAAAATTTACCGTGCCCCATATTACGGGCTTGGGATTTATATTGCCGATTTTGGCAACGAGGTTGAAATGGGTAACCCAAAGGCTGCATTTGGGTATTTTGGAATTCCTGTAAAACGCTTTACGAAACTAAAGATTTATACAGAGATGCAATTGGGAGTTGCATGGGGCTGGAAACATTACGACTCTATCATTAACCCATCTAATGTTGCAGTAGGTTCGGGACTTACACTATATTTGGATATTAGCCTGCAAGCATCTTATCCTATTACAAAAAATCTGGATTTAGGTTTAGGTGTAGGTTTCACACATTTCTCCAATGGTGGATTTGAGAGACCAAATCGTGGGTTGAATTTATTTGCCCCATCATTAGAACTAAAATATCATATCAACGGAAGGCCTGACACTCGTAAAATTGAAAGAGCATCAAAAAACCTTGAAAGAAGTAATGATCTGTATTTAATGCTTGGTTATGGCAACCACCAGATTGTAGAACATGAGCTGGATACAAATTATTATGCTGTTGCGGGATTAGGTGTATATTACACAATTCAACATTCTAATGCTTATAGATCGGGACTTGGTGTTGATTTTAATTTCGGGTGGGGAATAACAGCTTTACACGATGGGTCGCCCGGACCTACAGGAATAGACAATTTAACGATTGGATTTATTTATACCCCTGAACTAATTATCGATAGGTTTTCGATTGTGGGCGGCATAGGGATTTATGCCAAACACCATCAATACGGAAATTTTAATCAGCTATACCAACGGGCGGGTATAAAATATCATATTACAGAAAATATTTCGGCTGGAATGAATGTACGGGCTGTTAATTTTATGCTGGCTGAATTTCTTGAATTTAATGTGGGCTATACTATAAAATGGAAAAAATAAATCGAAAATGGAAAGTACGTTTTTCTGTACTTTTACACCTTAAATCATTTACAGCAAAATGAATAATTTTAACATGAAACATAAAAGCATAAATAAATTCTTTGTAAGATTATTGTTCATATTTTTTATCAATTTTATTGTTAAAATCGGGGATCAATCTATAAATGTTTTTTCTGAATTTACTTTTAGAGGATTTGCCTTTACAACCTATTTTATAATTTACTGGCTTTGTATATGGTATGTTGCAGCGTTTTTGAACTCAAGAATTCAAAAAAAACAAGAATCGTCAACAGGCTCAAAGAGGTTTCATACGCTATTGCTCTTTATATTTCATTTTGTGTTTGCTATGCTTGTTTCATTTCTTGCAGGTTTATTTTTCAGATTAGGAGACATCGAGGCATTCCACATGGATATTCCCTGGTCGCTGGTACCACTGTTCAATCCCGAATTTACACTTAGTTTATTAATGATATACATGATGGTTTTCTCGTTCGATATTTATTACCATTCAAATATTAAAAGAAAAGAAGATCAAATAAAAATGGAAAAGTTAAAGCGGGAAAATATGAAGGCTCAGTATCTTGTTTTAAAATCGCAAATAGAACCTCATTTTTTGTTTAACAGCCTAAGTGTATTATCCTCAATTATTTATACCGACATTAATCTGGCAGAGGAATTTATTTTGCGCTTATCGAAAACATTGAGGTATGTAATCGAAAAAAATGAACTAACCCTTGTTCCGTTAAAAGATGAAATTCGTTTTGTAGAGGACTATTTCTTTTTGATCAGATGTAGGTTTGAAGAAGGAATAATTTTTGAAAATTCAATTGATAAATCCATTATTCAGAATAATTATATCCCACCCGCCTCCATACAATCGTTAATCGAAAATGCTGTTAAACACAATAAATTTACTTCGGACGTACCTTTGCGTATAGAGCTTTATAGCGATAAAAAACACCTAATCGTAAAAAACAACATCAACCTTAGAGATGAATTTGCAAATTCGACAAACCAGGGGCTTCAAAACTTAACACAACGATTTTCGTTTTTATCTGATTGCCCGGTAAACATTTCAATCAACGAAACCGATTTTACTGTAACGATACCCATATTAACAAAAACAGATTATGAACGTTTTAATATTTGAAGACGAAAACCCAACTGCCCGGCATTTGTCAAATCTTTTATCGAAGATTGATAAAAGTATAAATATTGTTGGAACTATCGGGACGGTGGCTGCCGGAATAAAATGGTACAACAAAAACCAGATGCCCGACCTCATCTTTCAGGATATCATTTTGAGCGATGGCAATTGCTTTGAAATTTTTGATGTGATTGAGGTTACTGCCCCGGTTATTTTTACCACAGCTTTTAGCGAATATGCCATTAAATCTTTCGAGGTAAATAGCATCGACTACATTATTAAACCTTATGATATTAAAGATTTGAAATCGGCGCTTGACAAGTTTAGCAGATTAAAAGGAGTATTTCATCCACCCGAAAAAAAACTCCTCGAAGATATTTTGATAAAGAAAACATTTATACCCAAAAAACGATTCCTCGTAAAAATAGGTGATAACTTTCTGCCCATTAGCAGCGATGATATTGCCTATCTGAGTTCGGAGCAAGGACTTACTTTTGCTACACTATTCAACAAAGAAAAACACATAGTTAACTATTCGATTGTTGACCTAGCAGGGCAGATGGACTCGTCAATTTTTTTTCAGATAAACCGGAAAATGATAGTAAATATAAAAAGTGTAAAAAAAATAAGCTCTTGGTTCAACAGCAGATTAAATCTTACACTCACACCACCACAACAAGGCGATGCAGTTGTAAGCCGCGAACGGTCGGGTAGTTTCAAAGAATGGTTGGATTTATAAATACTGCCTTATATCCAACCACCGATATTTTACAATAATGCAAATTGCCGAAAACGGAAACCTATCCTTTTATCACCAATAGGCTTAGGCTCTTATTTTTGAAAACTAACCAACATATTGTTTAAACAGGATGTTGTCAATTTCCCGCTTTGCGGTTTCAATAATAAATTATAAATCATAAATCATAAATTGAATTTGGCTCTTATTTCTAATATTCTTGTTGTTTTTGGTAAGATATTACATGACTTAATAAGTTTATGAACCAATCTCATTCAATCTACCATTAATCTTTTTCAATCTCTTTTCCGGCTCGTCCGGCTTAGGCTCGATCAAAAATAACTTCCGGTTTTAATAAACATCTTTTTGTATTCCTTCCGTTATTGGTAATTCTTGCTGAGGTAGTATCATTTGCTGAAACTTATTAATTTTCATAACTTTGTTGTATGAGTAACAACTAAAATATTGGACTTAATTTTGAAATTGACGAGCTTACAAATTCAATTAGAAATGCTATTACCAATAATAATTTGTAGAAAAAACTTCATGCCAATCACATTGATTAGTATAATCCTGTGTTTTAGTGCTTGTGAAAAGGAAAATAATTTTTCTGATAACAACAATTTGCCAAATATGATTATCGACACCGATGTTGGAATTGATGATGCCATGGCAATCCTTTTCTTGTTGCAACATCCCAGCCTCACAGTTGAAGGAATTACAATTGCCGGAACAGGAATGTCGAACCTGAAACCGGCAACAGAAAATGCTTTGGGATTAATTGCTTTGGCAGGTAAACCTGAAATACCTGTTGCACAGGGCGACACTATTGCCATCAACAGCCAAAACACAACTTTACGGCCTGCCGAATGGTTATTGGAATCGGCTACCATGATGGGTTTGGATTTGCCCGAAAATCCAAATCAACCTCTTAATGTGGGTGCTGTAAACTTTTTAATAGAAACACTGAGCAACGCCGAAAAACCCATGCGCATTTTAGTACTTGGCCCGTTAACCAACCTGGGTACGGTGTTACAGCAAAAGCCGGGTTTAACCGAAATGATCGAATCGGTTATTATTATGGGCGGTGCTGTAAATGTTCCCGGAAATCTTCAGTATGGCGGTATAGAAGATAACACGTTCGCCGAATGGAATATTTTTCTCGATCCTTTTGCAGCAGAGATAGTTTTTAATTCAGGGGTTGAAATTATTTTGGTGCCTTTGGATGTAACCAATAATGCTCCGGTAACTTTGGAATTCTATAATCGCTTTGCAAACAATCATAAAACCGTGGCAGCAAATTTTGTTTTTGATATGATAAGCAAATTAATGGAAGCTTATGATACATTTTATTTTTGGGATCCACTCGCTGCGGGTATCTCAACCGATCAAAACATAATTACCAGCGAGATATTTCCAATACTCATAATTGTTGACGAAGGAAACGAGAATGGCCGAACAAAAATTGATCAGGAAAATGGCAGTGAAATTAAAGTTTGCCTCGATGCCAATATGAGTGCTTTTGAAAATCTGTTTATTGATGTATTAAATGGTGAATATGAATAAAATTAGATTCTACTGCTAATTTTGTGGAACACAAAAAAATGATTCAATGATTTAATGATTCAATGCCATAATGTAAACAATATCCAAAATGAAGAATAAAATATTATTATACATAAGCTATTTAATATCATAAACTTAACCATTGAGGAATATTTTAGCATTTAAGCATTATCGCATTTTATCATTAAAAACAAATTTATTTAGTGTCCGTCCATAAAATACCAAATAAATTAATTGGGGGTTTGAGGTTTCCATAGCCCCAGGTTTTAACCTGGGGATTGAATTGAATCAACTCACATTCCGGATCGATATATCGGAACTATCGCAAGGCATTTATGTAATACAGCTAAAAACCAACAAAGGCACACTCATCAGGAAACTAATAAAGGACTAATCATTTTTTTTGTAAGCTTTTTTATTTCATAAGCACCATCTTTCTAAAGCCGGTATATTTATCACAATGTTTCATCCTATAGAAATAAATCCCGCTCGATACCAGATTGCCCGAATCATCGTCACCATCCCAAATTGCCTGATGTTTACCTGCATTTAATTTCTTATCAACAAGTGTT
>JAOZRY010000779.1 GCA_029939965.1 Bacteroidales bacterium
ACTCAAATAAATTTTTCTACCATCTTTTTTTACTCTGCACTTAGAGGATATGCAAGTTAAATAATATTTATGATTTGATAAGATTATGATGTAATCAGGCAAAAGCTTCACCATCAACAATATTGATAGTTCGAGATGCATACTTACTCATTTTCTGATTATGTGTAACCATTATAATGGTATGACCATCCTGGTTCAAGGATTTTAAAAGCTGCATTATTTCAATGGCAGTATTGCTGTCCAGATTTCCTGTGGGTTCATCTGCAAGAATGAGAGGAGGTTTGTTCACAATGGCACGGGCAATGGCAACTCTCTCCTGCTCTCCTCCGGAAAGTTGATCCGGCAGTCGGTTGAATTTTTGTTCTAAACCCACTATTTTCAAAACATCCATGGCCATCTGTTTTTGTTTTTTCTTCTTAATCCCTGTAACTGCCATGGGTACTTCAACATTTTCAATCACAGTTAAATATGGAATAAGTTGAAAAGATTGAAAAATAAATCCAATATATTCACTTCTGAAATCTGCTCTCTGTTCGGTGGAAAGATCATAAAGATCCATGGAATCTATCAATACTTTTCCGATAGAAGGGCGGTTTAATGCTCCAAGAACTGAAAGAAGGGTGCTTTTACCTGATCCTGACTGGCCCATGATGGTGACAAATTCACCATCATCAATATAAAAATCCATATTTTTTATGGCATTTATATTTGTCTTTCCGGTTTGATAATTTTTACCGATATCGTGTATTTCAATTAGATGTTCAACTTGATTCATAACTGCCTTGTCCTTTAATTGATTTAAAGTAAAGATCATTGTAAGGCGCCAGGGCACTTAAAGAGATCTTAATGCCTCACTTGGATCCATATTGCTTGCTTTAAAAGCAGGATATAAGCTTGCAAGTAAACTTAAAGCAACAGCCATTAATATTGAGATAACACCAAGAGAGGAGTTTATTCCTGCAAATATTCCGTCTTTCATGACCATGGGAATAATGCCCAAGGCAACAAGGTTTCCTGAGAAAAATCCAATAATACCACCAACAATTCCAAGTAATAATGCTTCAAAAAGTATTACCTGCATTACATGACCACGCCTGAACCCAATTGCCCGAAATATTCCTATTTCTCTTGTACGTTCATTGACTGAACCCATCATGGTTACGAGTACAAGAAGAGAACCGATAAAAATTACAAGAATAGACACTCCAAGGCTGAATGATTTAAACAATTCAATGGACTGCATTTTAGACATAACCGCCTGTTTCATAGCTGTGACCTTGGCGTTGGGAAATTTTTCAGCAATCTGCAGGGTCATTTCAGAGATTGGGCATCCCTGGCAGAAGGCTGCTATTTCCACCATGGAAATTTTCCCTTCCTTATCCAATATTTTCTGGCTCTCATGAAGATCCATAATGATGGCATTATCTTCTGAAGCCCCTGTAGGGTTTAACACAGTCGTGACTTTGAATTTTTTATCGGCAAGTTCTATTATGTCACCCACCTTAATTTTAAGCAAAGCTGCTGCTTGTGAACCTAACATTATCTCATTTTTTGTTTGTGGAAACACACCTTCTTTTTTTAACCACCAGTTTTTCAATTCAAGTTCTTCTTCAAAAAGTACACCCATTAAAAGAGCTTTACGATTGTTTACAGTTACTGAACCTAAAACCTTTGGCGCAACAATGCCTAAATTTTTAGAATTTTTTATTTTTCTTATATTTATAAGGCTTTTTTGATCAAATTCTTTGACCTGATAACTTATTCCTCCTACATCAATGCCACCATAACTCAAGGAGAGATTGTCGTTCCTGGGAACCATTATTATATTTGCCCCGAACTGGTTCAATCTCTCTTCAATATTTTTAGTCATACTTTCGGTAATACAAATAAGTGTCACAACTGTGGAAATCCCAATGATAAGGCCGAGAATAAGAAATATCATTTTGGCTTTTCTGCGCATGATATTGCCCA